>CALUSG010000051.1 GCA_944323365.1 Candidatus Gastranaerophilales bacterium | reverse complement strand
AAAGATTATGTTCAATATAATGACTTATACCTCTGAGATTATCCGGTTCATTCATTGAACCCGTACCTACAAATGTTTTAACAACTGTTTCACCTTTTTTTGGAACTATTACAATTCTTTGTCCGTTTGAAAGTTTATAAAAATAAGCGTTGTAATCAAATGGAAGTTTTTTTTCACCTACTTTTTGATATGGCATTGGGGTTTTAACATTATAATCAGGCTGAACATTTGGCAATTCCACATTGTCCTGTGCCGTTACAGTATCAACAGATGAAAAAGCCGGTTGAAATTTCGGTTTATTACAATTTAAATTAGTTATCGGATTTATACGAAGCATAACTACCTTACATACTATATAGTTATAAAAACTAAAATCTAGTAATAATTGACAAATTATTAAGAATTTTTAAGTATAGTTTGCTCTCTATCTGGGCCAACACTTATAATAGAAATAGGGGCACCGATAAGTGCTTCAATACGAGAAAGATATTTTTTACAATTTTCAGGTAAATCAGAATAATTTTTCACTTTTGATACATCAAAAGTCCAGCCCTTATGTGTTTCATAAACAGGTTCCAAATATTTATGCATAAAGACATCTGTCGGATAATTTTTGTATACTTTGCCATTTCGTTTATCTTTATATGCATAACAAATTTTTATTTCATCAAAAGAGTCAAAAACGTCGATTTTAGTTAATGCAACAGAAGTAATTCCGCCGACAAGCACTGCATAACGCATAGTAACAGCATCAAACCAACCGCAGCGACGTGGTCTGCCCGTAGTCACACCAAATTCATGGCCTATTGTTTGAATTTTTTTACCTATTTCATTATCTTCTTCAGTAACAAAAGGTCCTTCGCCTACTCGTGTTACATAAGCCTTAGCAACACCAATTACTTCATCAATCATTTTCGGGCCAAAGCCTGAACCGGTGCAAGCTCCGCCGGCTATTGGATTTGAACTTGTTACGAACGGATATGTTCCGTAATCAACATCAAGCATTACGCCCTGTGCACCTTCAAAAAGTATTGACTTACCGTTAATTTTATATTTTTCTAATTCATCTTGCCAATCAAACCAAACATAAGGCTTAAAAACCTCTGCGTACTTTTTACATAAATCCAAAACATGTTCTTTTGAATATGGTTCAAGAGCATAAACCTCTTTTAGCTGTTTGTTTTTTAATGGCAATATAATGTCTAATTTTTCATTTAAAGTTTCTTCGCTGTATAAATCTTGAATTTTAAGACCAATTCTAGCCATTTTATCAGTATATGTCGGCCCAATTCCTTTTTTGGTTGTACCAATTTTACCTTTTGAAGCATTATCTTCACTATAGCCGTCAATATCTGTATGATAAGGCATTGTAATTGATGCCAAAGGACTTACTCTCAATCCTGAAACATCAACACCTTGAGTCAATAATTCATTTAATTCTTTTTCGAAATATTCCGGCAAAATAACAGTACCAGGGCCTATTAAACATATTTTATTTTTATATAAAATTCCGGAAGGTATAAGATGAAATTTATAAGTTGTATTATTAGTAACAACAGTGTGACCGGCATTACATCCGCCTTGATAACGTATAATCAAATCGGCTTTTTCCGCTAAAATATCTGTTATTTTAGCTTTACCTTCATCTCCCCACTGTGCTCCGACAACAACTTTATTCATATCCTCTTCCTTTCGCTATTTACCTATTCATTTTAGCACAAAAATATTTCTTTAAAATCTAAATTCTAAATAATTTTTATTAACTTGGTTAAACATTTTTTGTAAAAACATGCCCTAAATTTATGATATAATTACTATTATGGTTAGATTAATAAATTCAAATAATATTGATAAAATTGCAAATATACTATATAGGACATTACGATTTCAAGAGATATTTACACATATCGTTGAAATAAATAACCCTAAAATTTCTCCCTGTATTTATGCAATGTGGCATGAAAACCAATTTTCCATACACGGTATAGAAGATAAAGCTAATTTAAATGTTTTAATAAGTAATTCTGCCGATGGTGAAATAATCACAAAAACAGTTGAGAAATGGGGATTCAAAGTCGTCAGAGGCTCTTCCGCAAGAAAAGGATGCGTTTCTTCAACAATGCATCTTATTAGCAAATTAAAAGAAGGCGAATGTGCGGCTATAATGGTTGATGGGCCTAGAGGGCCTTTGCACAAAGTCAAAGGCGGTGCTATAAAACTTGCAAAAGAAACCGGAGCCCCTATCATTCCTATGCACTGGTATTCTCCGCAAAAAACATTTGTATCACTTCCATCGTGGGATAAAATGAAAATTCCAATTGGGATATGCAATATAATAAATATTTACGGTGATCCGATTTATGTAACAAAAGACGATGACGAAAAAGATGTCGCTATAAAATTGAAAAACTCTTTTGATGATATTGAAAATCGAGCAATTGAAGAATATAAAAATGCAAAAAAATTAAAATTATGGAAAAGAAAAAAATAAACATATCAGCTGTACAAATGGGATCTGTTGATAAAAAATCTAATTTCAAAAAAATTGAAAAGATTTTATCTAATATTTCCAAAACAGATATTATAGTTTTACCTGAAGTTTGGGCAATAGGCTGGTCTTGCAAAAATTTTATTTCAAATGCTGAAAATATAGAAAATAGTTTTACAATAGACTTTTTATCACAAATAGCAAAAGACAAAAATGTTAATATAATTGGCGGAAGTTTTATACAAAAAGTTAATGAAAAAACTTATTATAATTCTTGCCCGGTCATAAACAGAAAAGGAGAATTAATTGCCATATACAATAAAAACCATCTATACTCTTATTATGGCTGCGATGAAGGTAAATACATAACTCCCGGTAACTCCGCTGTAATGGTTACACTGGATAATGTAAAATTTGGACTTACAATTTGCTATGATATTAGATTCCCTGAAATATTTAGAGCTTATAGAAAAAATGGGGCTGACGTGTTAATAAATTGTGCGGCCTGGGCTTCTACAAAACCTATTCCCTGGGATATAATGACAAAATCCCGTGCAATAGAAAACCAAACTTATATGGTTGCTGTTAACCAATATGGCCCCTTAGATGATAATGGTTATAACCTTGGCGATACTAGAATTATTGATTATAATGGAAATATATTATCAAATATTTGTAAAGGAGAAGGATATATTCAATCTAATTTGGATTTAGATGAAATGTATGAATTCAGACAAAAATGTTTAATTTTAAATGACATAAAAAAAACTTATGAGGTAGAAGTTTTATGAAAAAAATATTAACTTTAATTTGTTTATTTTTATTAGCTGCTACATCCTGTTATGCAGAAAGCATTAATAAAGCAATTTTAACATCCGGTATTAATAAAAGTGCAATAGCAATTTCTGTAAGAGATACTAGAACAGGCAAAATCGTCTATCAACTTAACGAAAAAAAGCCTATGATACCTGCATCAACATTAAAATCCGTAACACTTGCGGCTTCATTATATGAACTGGGTAAAGATTATGAACTTACAACAGCCTTATATAAAAATACAAACAATGACTTAATATTAAAACTCGGAGCAGATCCATTATTAAAATATTCTGACTTAAAAACACTTTTGCAATCCGCAAAAGGGAAAAATGTTATTTCACCTAAAAACTTTATTATAGATGACTCAATAATAGATAAAGTTGAATGGGGAGAAGGCTGGCAGTGGACAGATGAACTCAATCCATATATGCCTAAATTCAGTGCATATAATTTAGATCAAAACATCTTAACCATAAATATTGAACCTACAACTGAAGGTGCTCCTGCGGATATCAAACTTTCTGTATTTTACCCGATAACCTTTATGAATTTTGTAATTACAGGAACACCACAGACAGAAATATCTATAACAAGAAATACATCAATTGCACCTAACATTTATAATATTACAGGTACAATTAACAAAAGAGTTCAAAAAAAATTACCTGTATTAAATCCGGAGTTATATTTTAGACTTAGACTTGAAGATGCAATTCGTTCCGAAAAAATAGATTATTACGGGAATTTTATACCCGGCAAACTTCAAAACAACAATACTTATTTAATTGATAAAATTACAACTGATATAAGTAAAATTGTAGATGAAATAATGCTAAATAGTAATAATACGGCAAGCGAATCATTGTTTAAAATTGCCGGAGCCCATTATTCAAATACAACAGGCACAACAAAAAATGCAATTCAAATGTTTTATTCACATTGTCAAAAATTAAAAGTTAACACAGAAGACATAAAAATTGTTGATGCCAGCGGGGTTTCTAAAAACAATTTAGTTACAGCAGACTTTATGACATCATTTTTAACCGCACAATACAATGCTGATAAAAGTTATAAAAACATATTTGCTACAGCCGGAAATGGAACATTAGAAAATCGTATGCTGTATTTTGGTAAACATATTAACGCAAAAACAGGAACTTTATCTAATGTAAGCACAATAACAGGATTTATAACAACATTATCAGGAAAAACTTTAGCGTTTGATATAATGATTAATGATGCAAAATCAAAACCGTCCGAGAAAAAAATGCTTGAAGAATATATTTTACGAGCAATAAACACTAATTATTAAAAAAAAAAGGGACTACTTGCCCCCTTGGAGTTATTTAATTAGTTTCCTACAAGTCGTAAAGCTTCTTGCAGTAATTCTTTTTGCGAAGATATTAATTTATTTGACACTTCCATTTGCAATTTTGCCATTTGATAATAAGAAATATTATGTTTAAAATCAGCATTTGAAAGTTCTAATAAGCCCGATCTGATTTCACCGTAACCTAAAACCGGCTTACCTGACTCTTCTGTTTCTATAAACTGACCGTCTTTGAATTCATAGAGTCCTGCTGCATTATGGAAATTACGGGTTGTTATACGATATAAAGGTACAGAACGTTTACCGCCTTCGGCTTTACCATAAATTGTTCCATCGCCTTTTATTTCATAATCATCGTACTTACCTAAATATTTTCCATTATTCGGGTCTATCCACATTTTAATATTGGTAGTAGGGATATCAAGTGCCCCGCCTTTGAGTGCAGTTTGCTGGTATAAATCAGCACTCAAAGATTTTGTACCTTGCATTATTTCACCCTTATCATTAAGTATATATCCTTGTACTGTATTTCCGTTTCTGTCACGGTATACACCTTCACCATCGAATTTAAATTCGCCGAGTCTTGTATAAATACTTTTGCCCTGTGCGTTTTTAACAAGGAAAAACCCTTTACCTTCTAAAAATAAATTTTCAGTAGATGTACCGGGGGTTGATTTGCCCTGTCCTGTTTTTTTATCGTAATCTTCAGAAATTGCTCCGCCGAGAAAAGTCTTAAAATTTACTTGCTTTTCACGGAATCCGGGCGTATAAACATTTGACATGTTATCTGCAATAACATCCATCCAGTTTACTGTTGCAAATTGCGTATTTAGTGCGGTAATAAACGAATCATTCATTTTCGTTCTCCTTATTTTGCCTTCTATTTTGTTGATTTTGTTTTTGTTTTGAATATGATAAATCTTTATACGGAAGTTCCTGATCATCAAAACGCTGACGTAATGTTGATATATTTTGTCTTAAATATTCTTCAACAGCTTTATCTCCGGGAATAAACGTTGCGGATAACGCACCGTCTTTATCTACTTTTATAATGATAGAAACATCTTTGTCCAAATTAATTCGGAAAGGTTGATTTGTTTTAACCGCCTCTGACAATGCGTTCATCAATGTTGATGACACTTTTACATTTTGGCTGGCTTTTTGAACATTTTCTTCTATACCGCCTTTTAAATCAGCAACTACATTTTGTAAAGTTTTATCTGTATTTTGAACTAAATCACTAAAAAATTTTGCATCATCTGATGACATTTGAATATTAGAATAATCCAACGAAGTATTAACACCTGTTAACATAGACAAATCAGCTATTTGTCTATTAAGCATAAGTTGTGCGTTTGACAAATTGTCATTTTGTTGAAGATTATTAGTAATACTTATTCCTGTTGAAATAAGCTTTGCCTGATCCAGCATTTGCTGTTGATTATTATCATCAAGTGCGTTTTTATCAGATTTTTGTTCAGTTTCCATTTTAGTTTCAGTATCTTTTTTTTCGGTAGTTTCTGTTTGCTGATTTTCATCAGACTGAGAAACTTTTTCCATTTCGTCTTTGAAAGACGTATCACCTTTTGATTCACTTTTGGAAGTTTTAGAAGATTGTGATACTGAACTTGTGTCTATAGTTGCTGATGATGAAGTTGCTGAACTAATATCCATTTTCGCCCTCTATTTTTTGTAATTCTGCCATAAGCTCATTTTCTTCCTGTTCTAATTTTTCTTGGCTTTGTCTGAAATACCTTACTACACCTAGCTCGGAATATTGTTTGAGCTCTGCTGCTTTTTCTTCTTCGATGTATATTTCTCTATGCCTTTCTTTATGTTTTTCAAGAACTTTAACTGCCTGCTCCAGTTTAACCAGCTTTTCTTTTTCTATATCAAGCTGTTTTTGGGCTTCTATTCTTATCTGTTCCAGTTCTTCTGCCCGTTCCCAAAGATGATTAAGATATTTATCATATGTCTCAAACATCATAGGGTCTGCTCTTTTCATACCGTCTTTTGTTGATTGGATTTCAGCATTATTTTTCTTAATATTTTCTTCTGCTATGTAAACTGCTTGTTGGGCTTTTTGAACTACCAGCAGCTGTTCTTCTTTTTTTCGGATTCTAAAGTCCAATACTTTTTGTAAACGGTATCTGAATGGCATATTACACTTTCTTGAATACATTATGAATGATTAAGCAAGTGTTATAAACATCTATTTGTATGATATTAATGATTTTTTTAAATTAGTCAACAATATTTAATCGAGAATATGGACTCCTGTTCCTGAACCAAAAGCCGAATTCTGATACTGCCAGCCTTGATTCGTATAATATCCACGCTGATAATCAGGTCCATAATTATTTATATAAGGCGAATAGATTTGCGGCGACATGCCGGTCGGATAACCGGTAAAAGTATTATTAAAGAAACCGCCAAAAGAACTTGCTAAACCCCGCCAGCCACTATTTGAACGAGCCGGCCCGCAATATGACGGCGTAGTATATGACCATTTGCCATATTTAGGTACAGCCTTGGATAATACACTATATCTATTATCTAAATCTCCGCTTTGAATTGTTCCTAAAACTTGTTCTTCCAATCTTGAAATTCTATTTTCAGGTAAATCATTTGCATAGGTTCTGTTAAAAACTCTTTTCTCTAATTTTTCAAGCCCTCTGAAAGATATATCTTTAGGCAAATTATTTTTGTAATTAACAATAATATTATTCATCCGTTGCTCGTACGATAATCTTGGAAATGTTTTATTAAAAACATTTCTTTCCAAACGATTCAATCTAGTTCCTATATGTTGTTTTTCATAGGTTTTTCCTAATATAGTTCGTTCTGCCTGAGTAATTTTAGTGTAATTATTAACAGGCGGTCTTAACGGCGGAAACCCGTCTTTTGCGTAGTCAATAACTTCAGCTTGTACGGCTTGAAATATCAAAATAAGACAAAATAATAAAATTGTTTTCTTCATATAAATCCTCTCGAGTATAAATTAAGATAAATTTATAAAATATTCATTATCCAAGACGGCTAACTTTACAATTAGCCCTAAAGGGAAAAACATGCTAACATTACATATATGAAGAAAAAAGTTATAGCATATCTTCATACACACTGGGATCGAGAATGGTACCGTGAATTTGAAGTTTTCAGACTAAGGCTTATTCGAGTATTTGATAATGTACTTGAAATGCTCAAAAATGAAAAGATTCCATCATTTTATTTTGATGGTCAAGTAGCTGCACTTTTAGACTATTTGGAAATAAGACCCGAAAAAAAGAGATTGGTCAAAAAATTAATATCTGAAAAAAAGCTATATATAGGCCCTTTTTACTGTCTTGTTGATGAATTTTTAACAAATAGAGAATGTTTTGAAAAAAATTTAGAAATAGGACTCAAAATTTCAAAGGAATTTGGCTGTACTGATTTCATCGGATATTTAGCTGATACATTCGGGCACAGCAAAAATATTCCGCATATACTAAAAAAATTTGGAATAGATAAAGCTATTGTTTGGCGTGGGGTTGGCGACTTACCCGCTGATTTTATATTTAACGGAATAAATACAGTTAACTTAGTACGTGGATACTTTATGGATATTTTTTCTAACGATATATCCATTGAAGAAAAAGCCGGTTGGCTTGAAAAAGACCTTGATAAAATTGCCGAAAAAGCTTCAAATTATATCTTACTTCCGATAGGTGCCGATCATCTTGGGGTAGAAGTTGATATTTCTGAACAAATTAAACAAGTCAATAAACTACTTACTAATTATAAAATTGAATTAGGCTCACCTTTTGATTACTTCCAAAAAGTAAAATTTAAGACCATTTGGAATGATGAACTCCGTGACAATTCCAAAACATTTATACTTCCGGGTTCATATTCTGCCAGAATAAAGCTTAAACAATATAATACTCATTGTTCTTATATGCTGGAACAAGCTGATAAAATTCAAAAATTCTACGGCAATAAATATAAAAATGTCATAGAATATGCTTATAAATTATTACTACAAAACCAGGCTCATGACAGCATATGCGGTTGTTCAACAGATTTGGTTCATCGAGAAAATATTACAAGGTACGAAAAGATTTTAGAGATAACAGAAACCGTTATTGAAGAATTAAGATTAATACATAATTTTAAAACCCCTATTATGAAAAGTCCTCAAAAACTTGATGGTTTTGATATTATTGAAACCTGTCAAGGTTTTGATAATTCTATTTTGTATAATACTCAAAAAATACCTGTAACTGAAGATTATACAACTATTTATACTCTTAAACAAAAACCAAACAAAAAAAACGATTTAAAATTAAAATTCTCTGACGGAAAACTTTTGATAAATAACATTGAAATACAATTTATAAAACGGCTGGATATGGGTGATACATACAATTTTGGGGCTGTACCTGGAGATTATGGTGAAATAGCCAAAATATCATCCGTCAGAAACAATACAATCAAAACCAATTTTTTTGATATTAAGTATGACCTTAGTGAACATTTAATAAACTTTAATATTGAATGGAATAATAAATTTCAAAATAAACTTTGGCAAGTTAAATTTATATTCCCTAATCCGGTTAATAAAACATTTTCTGAAGATATGAACACTTTAATTGAACGTAATTTTGACCCGGAATATGATATGCTTTTACATTTACCTAAAAAACGTGGTATTGAAGTCAAAACTAACTTTGCCCCGATGCAAAGACTGGTTTGGGCTCAAGGTTTTGGAATAATTACTAAAGGACTTACTGAATACGAAGTTTTCAAGAACAGTCTTTCTATTACTATTCTTAGAAGTATTGGTATAATTTCCAATCCTCAAAATCCATCACGATCAACTCCAGCAGGTCCGCCTATTGAAGTCCCCGATGCTCAACAATTAGGATATAATAAAGCTGAATTTTCTGTTGGATTTTTTGATTTATCTGACTGGCAAAAATATATTGATGAAGTCTATCCGCCGTTTATTTAAGCCATCTTTTAACAATTATGTTAACTTTTGTAAAGATATTTAATGTATATAGCAATTATATACATCAAAAATACTTTATAAATATGTAAGGATTGATTAAATAAACACGAGATACATAATAAATACTATTTACACTACCTACTACGCACTAACCTTCTACACACGAGGAATTTGAAAAAAGAATTCCAAACTCTATCGAAAGATAGGGTTTTTTATTATGCTTAATATATTTGACCTTTTCAAAAAAAATTACTATTCTAAAAAAGAAGGAGGTAGTATGAAAGAGTTTACACATACACGTTTAGATAACAAACAATTTACAGCGGAAGAAATAAAAGAGTTAATAAAAGAATACAATATAAAATTTATAAAATTACAGTTTGTAGACATAAACGGACAGGTAAAGAATTTAACAATACCGTCAGAGCATATTGATAAGGCATTAGCCAATGAAATGATGCTTGATGGGTCGTCAATAAAAGGATTTAGGAGTATAGAAACTTCCGATATGTTTTTCCATCCTGATATAAATTCATTTCAAATTTTACCATGGAGAGGAAAAGACGGAATAAATTCAGCAAGATTAATATGTGACATTTATAATTCAGATGGGACACCATTTGAAGGGTGCCCAAGATGTAATTTAAAAAGAGTCATGAAAGAAGCTGAAAAAATGGGATTTTCAATGAATATTGGGCCTGAAGCTGAATTTTTCTTATTTGCAAAGGATAAAGACGGTAAAGTGACAACAACAACCCAGGATAGAGCGGGTTATTATGATGTAGGGCCTGAGGATTTAGGTGAAGATGTAAGGGGAGATATAGTATTAACCTTAAAAGAAATGGGATTTGACATAGAAGCCTCACATCATGAAGTTGCAGACGGACAACATGAAATTGATTTTAGATATACGGATATCTTAACAGCAGCGGATAATGTTACGACATTTAGAATAGCAGTTAAGGCAATTGCAGCAAAACATAATTTACACGCAACATTTATGCCAAAGCCGATTTTTGGAATAAACGGTTCAGGAATGCATTGCAACGTATCATTATTCAAAGAAGGTAAAAATGCATTTTTCGATGAAGGCTCTGAATACCAGCTTTCTGATATTGCTAAATATTCAATAGGAGGAATGTTAAAACACGTAAAAAGTATTACTGCCGTAACCAATCCAACAGTAAACAGCTACAAACGTTTAGTCCCAGGATATGAAGCACCTGTGTATTTAGCCTGGTCATTAGCGAATAGAAGTGCTTTATTAAGAGTTCCGGCAAAACGTGGAAATGCAACAAGGGTTGAATTACGATCACCGGATCCATCTTGTAATCCATATCTAGCATTTGCGGCAATATTAGAATCCTGCTTAGACGGTGTTAGAAATAAAATAGATCCTCCTGCTCCGGTCGAAAGCAATATATATACGCTTTCCACAAAAGAACGCAGAAAACAAAGAATTGATTCTTTACCGGGAAGCCTTGCTGAAGCTATTGAAGCTTTAGATAAATCTCTTGTAGCAAAAGCTGCACTTGGAGAACATATTTTTAATGAATTTATAAGTTCTAAACGCAAAGAATGGGATTCTTTTAGAACTTATGTATCTAAATGGGAACTGGATAGATATCTTGAAAGATATTAAATATTTTTGAGATATTCAATTAATTCAGACATAGAATAAATATTTTGAACAACGAAAAATTCTTTTTTCGTTGTTTTTTTAACATAGTCTAAATTTTTACCGTCTAAAAAAAGTTCAGTATACGGACTCAGCATAACTGAAGGAATAACGACAAAATCCGCATCAATATCTTTTATTGTATTAATCAAATCATCTGAAGTAATAAGTCCGGCAACATTAATATCTTGCCCCCAATATTGAGATTTTACAGGTAAAACAGAACAATCCAAATTTTTGATTTTATTAAACTGTTTTGCAATATGTTCTATAACATTTTTTGCCGCAAAAGAAGTAGCAAAAACAAATTTTACAGGTTTTGACAGTTTTTTAGGCAAATTATCATGTTTAAAATTTTCAAGCAAAAGTCTTAACGCACCAACACCATCCTCTAATTGAGAAAAGTTGCCATAATACTTTGCAGGAGGGATATCACGTTCTGCAAGCAGGAAAAATTCATCTGAACAGCATACTCTTTTAAATTTAGAAGCAATTTCAATAGTTTCTATAGCACATTTTTTGTCAACTTGAGTAAGTTTTTTTTCTCTGAATTGAGTTATTCCAACAGGTACAATAGCCGTTGATAAAACTGTTTTCTTTAATTTTGCCAAATCAGTCAATGTTCTTTCCAACTCTATGCCGTCGTTATATCCCGGGCATAGAACAATTTGTGCGTGAAAAGGTATTTTATTTTTTCTAAACCAGTCCAAATTTTCCAATGCTTTACCGGCATTTGGATTGTTAAGCATTCTATTTCTAAGTTCAGGATTAGTTGTATGAACAGAAACATAAAAAGGTCCCAAATGCATTCTTTTGATACGTTCTCTGTCCTTATCAGTAAAATTAGTAAGAGTTATATAAGTACCTTGAAGGTATGAAAGTCTGTAATCATCATCCTTTACATACAATGTTTCTCTTAAACCTTTTGGCTGCTGATCAACAAAACAAAATATGCAATGATTACAGCAGGGTTTCACTTTATCAAATACCGCACTTTCAAAAATAATTCCCAAATCTTCATCGAAATCTTTTTCAATTTCAATTACTTCAACATCACCGCACTGTTTTTGTATTTCTAAAGTTAAAAATTCTGATTTACAATAAAAATTATAATCTATCATATCAAGCAAATTATTACCATCGATAGATAAAATAATGTCATTTTTTTCTATACCAAGCTCTTGAGCAATTGAATCATTTATAACAGAATTAACTACGGCTGGCATTTTCCTTTTCCAATCCTTCCAATATTGTTATAAAATTTGCAAACTCACAAATTGTATTATCTAAAATTATACGCTGGTAAAAACTTAATTGATTATACTCATTATTAATAATATTTTCAGCACAGGTTTTATGTTTAAGAGCGGACGATTTAATTTGAAAAAATAAATCCGCACATTCTTGCTGAGTTAAATAAGAGGCACAGGAGATTTTAACTCTTGCATTAGAAAAAAATTGAACGGAATTATCGCTCAATGGAGCTAATATTAACCTTTTAAGTTCTTTTAAACCTTCGTTAGTAATTGTGTAAAAAACAGAAAGCTTGCCGCCGTCAGACATCATTTTACGGGAGGTTAAACATTTATTTTTTTCAAGTCGAGTTAATGCAGGTTTTATAGCACCGAAACTTGGCATTGAAAAAGCTCCAAAGTTTTCTTCAATCATTTTTTGAACAGAATACATTGTTAATTCACGTCGTGCCAATACAAAAAGTATCATTAACTCATTCATATACTGATTATAACACAAAAACTATCTTTTCTTTAAAAGCTCAATCAACTTAGGTACTACTTCAAAAACATCCGCAACAATACCAGTATCGGAAATTTCAAAAATTGGAGCATTCGGATCATTATTTATACACATAATATGTTCGGATCCGGTTATACCGACAGTATGCTGAATTGCACCGGAAATTCCGCAGGCAATATATAATTTTGGGGTAACTGTTTTTCCGGTTTGCCCTATCTGAATTCTATGTGGAGCATATCCCATATCAACTGCCCCACGACTTGCACCAACAGTTCCGCCTAATAAATCTGCAAATTCTTTTAGAAGTTTAAACCCTTCTTCACCTTTCATTCCTTTTCCGCCTGCAACAATTATTTCTGCTGAATCAAGCTCATTTTTTTCATCTTCAATTCCTTGAATAAATTCTAACAAAGTAACATTTGTATTGTTATAATCTGAATTTTTATAAATAAATTCAGTATTTGTATATGTATTTTCAAAGGCAGGTTTAAAAACTTTTGGTCTGACTGTAGCCATTTGAGGTATAGTTTTACAAAGTATAGTTGCCATAAGCTGACCGCCAAAAGTAGGACGTGTTGCAGCGAGCAAACCTTTTTCGTTTATATCAAGTCCAATACAATCCGCAGTTAATCCTGTTTTTAATGCCGATGAAATCCTTGGTGCCAAATCTCTACCCTGATTTGTTGCACCGATTAAAATAATTTCAGGCTCTATCTCTTTTACCAAATCTACAATTATATTTGAATAAATTTCTGTTGAATAATTGTCCGTTCTTTCATAAATATAAACTTTATCAATAAAACTATAGGTAAACCCTTCTTTATAATCATCCAGCATGCCCGGTTTTGTAATCAATACTGCATAAATCGGAGCTCCGTTCAGCTTTTGAGAAAGCTCTCTTGCTTTATTTGCGAGCTCAAAAAAAACTGTATGGATATATCCTTGCCGGGTAATTTCAGCATATAAAAGAATTCCGTTAGCCATTGAAAACACCTATTTCTTTCATTTTATCGTAAATTATTTGAGCACCGCTGTTATTTTCCAGGCAATAATGTTTTTCACCTGAATGTTTTATATCAGGTCTAAAGGCTTTTGAAACATAAGTAGGTGAACCTTTTAACCCTACGTCTTCAGGATTAAGGCCCAAATCTTCAAAAGTTAAAATTTTAATATCACTATTTTGTGCTTTTATAATACCGTTAATCAATGCCCTTGAAGGCTCAAAATCAGATTTTAGCATACATAGAAGAGCCGGGCACTTAACTTTTACAAGCTCTATTCCATCATCCAAAAATCTCGATGCCGTTATAGAATTTTCATTATATTCCGATATATCTTTTATAAATGTTAATTGAGGTATATTAAGTAAATTTGCAATACAAGGACCTGTCTGACCTGTATCACCATCTATTGCAAATTGGCCGCAAAGAATTATATCAAAATCAGGTAATTCTTTTTTAATCGCAGCTGATAAAGTTATTCCGGTAGCATAAGTATCTGCTCCGGCAAATTTACGGTCACTTATTACTACACCTCTGTCGATTCCTAGTGCAATAATATTTTTCAGCATATCTACAGCTTGCAATGGCCCCATTGTAAATACTGTAACTTCAGCATTATAATTTTTTTTGAACTTTAAAGCTGCCTCTATGGCGTATATATCATAAGGGTTAATTATACTTTCAACCCCTTCACGCTGCATAGTATTATTTTCTGTCCACTTAATATCAGATGTATCAGGAACTTGTTTTACGCATAGAGCTATTTTCATTAATGACCCTGTTTCTTTTTATCGTTTGCCTGTATTAATGCATTATAACCCATTATATACATTGAACATTTTTTTACATTAGCCATATACCATGCACACTTATCCTGTGTACAAACCATATCAATTCCGCCGGTTGATATGCTTAATAAAGGACAAAAGGGTATTTCACTCTTTACCATATAACCTCCTATTTAACAGCTTGTTTTAATAAATTACAGTTTTCGTCACGTTTTCTTTCCTGATCTTTATAAATACGAGTTCTATTTATAACTTCATCAAAATCGATTTTGTGAGCATCAAAATCAGGTCCGTCAACACAGGCAAACTTTGTTTCACCGCCTACAGTAACACGGCATGCACCGCACATTCCTGTACCATCAACCATAATCGGATTCATACTTGCCTCTGTATATATGCCTTTACCTCTTGTCATTTCTGCAACTGCTCTCATCATAGGCATTGGACCGACAGCTATTGCGTAATCTATTTTTTCTTTATTCATCAAACGTTCTAAAACTTGAGTTACAAAGCCTTTTTCACCCATTGTACCATCATCAGTTGTTATAAATAACTCTGTGCAGGCATCTTTCATCTTATCAGCCCAAAATATTAAATCTTTATTTCTAGCTCCCATAATCATATAAACCTTATTACCAGCTTCCTTAAAAGCTTTTGCAATTAAATAACAAGGAGCTGCTCCATAGCCTCCTGCCAAACAAACAACTGTGCCGTATTTTTTAATATGAGTTGGCTGTCCCAAAGGTCCTACTATATCAACAAGTTCATCACCTACATTCAATTCTGCAAGCTTCTTTGTCGAATAGCCGACGGCCATGAATACTAATGTTAATATACCTTTTTCTTTATCTGCATCAGCTATTGTCAAAGGCACTCTTTCGCCGTTTTCTTCTGCTCTAAATATTATAAATTGCCCTGCTTTTGCATTTCTAACAACGTAAGGGGCATCTATCTGTATTTCATATTGATTTGGACAAATTTCTTTTTTTGATAATATTTTATATCCCATACTTCTCTCCTTTTATACAAAAAATTATACTATAAAAGAATTAAAAAGAAAAGAATAAATATAAACAACCGGATAGTATAATTTTTTTAAATAATTAATTTTTCCTTAACTTTTTTAATTTTTAAAAAAATCTGTATTATAAATATAATTGTAATTAGTTTGTAAAAAAAGGAGAGGAAAATATGATTAAACCATTAGGCGACAGAATTGTAATTAAAGTTATTGAAGATTCAGAACAGACATCAGGCGGGATTTTTATTCCTGACAGTGCAAAAGAAAAACCTCAAAAAGGTGAAGTAATAGCTGTAGGTTTAGGTAAAATTAATGAAAAAGGTGAAAGAGAACCTATGGATGTTAAAGTAGGAGATACAGTTCTTTATGCAAAATATGCGGGAACAGAAATTAAAATGGATGGAGTTGAATACAAAATCCTTTCAGTTAAAGATGCTTTAGCAGTAATTGAATAATAAGACGATAATTTGTAAATTTAATTAATGTCTTAATTATAGAAAAGGAGATATAAAAAAATGGCAAAACGTATAGTATTTGATGAAGAAGCAAGAAAATCGCTACTAAAAGGTATAGATGCAGTAGCGGATGCAGTAAAGGTCACATTAGGGCCAAAAGGAAGAAACGTAATTTTAGAAAAAAAATTCGGAGCACCGCAAATAGTTAATGACGGTGTAACAATTGCAAAAGAAATAGAATTAAAAGATGGTTTAGAAAATGCCGGGGCACAATTATTAAAAGAAGTATCATCAAAAACAAATGATGTAGCCGGTGACGGAACAACAACAGCGTCAGTATTAGCCCAAGCAATAGTTAAAGAAGGTTTAAAAAATTTAACAGCAGGTGCAAACCCTATGTCAATGAAACGTGGCATAGACAAAGCAGTTAATACAGCAGTAAAAAATATCAAAGACATGTCAAGACCTGTTAACACAAAAGAAGAAATAGCTCAGGTAGCAGCAATTTCAGCCGGAAATAACGAAGAAATAGGCGAACTCATTGCAGAAGCTATGGAAAAAGTAGGTCATGACGGTGTAATAACAGTTGAAGAATCAAAATCTTTCGGAACCAACTTAAAAGTTGTTGAAGGTATGCAATTTGACAAAGGTTATATTTCACCATATTTTGTAACCGATGCTGAAAGAATGGAAGCTGTTTTGGAAGATGCTTATGTATTCTGTTGCAACAAAAAAATCAATTTAATAGCAGATTTAGTACCTTTATTGGAACAAGTAGCCCGTGACGGAAGATCTTTATTGCTTATTGCAGAAGATGTAGAAGGTGAAGCACTTGCAACATTAGTTGTTAACACAATGAGAAAAGTATTAAGAGCTGTAGCTGTTAAAGCACCAGGATTTGGTGACAGAAGAAAAGCAATGTTAGAAGATATAGCAATTCTTACCGGCGGTGAAATGTTCACAGAAGAACTAGGCATAAAAATGGAAAATGTCACAACACAAATGTTAGGTAAAGCAAAACGTGTTACGGTTACAAAAGATGAAACTACAATCGTTGTTGGCGATGAAACAAAAACTGCGGTTCAAGATCGTGTAAGACTAATCAGAAAACAAATTGAAGCCTCTGATAGTGAATACGATAAAGAAAAACTTCAAGAACGTGTAGCAAAACTTTCAGGCGGAGTTGCTCTTATTGAAGTTGGTGCTGCAAGTGAAGTTGAGCTTAAAGAACGTAAATTAAGAATTGAAGATGCTTTAAATGCAACAAGAGCTGCTAATGAAGAAGGTATTGTACCCGGCGGTGGTGTTGCTTTATTAAGAGTTCAACAAGGTTTACAAAAAGCTCTTGAAACTGAAAAATTTGCCTCTGATGATGAAAAAATCGGATATAGAATTTTAACAGCAGCATTGGATGTACCTTTAAGAGCTATCGTAAGAAATGCCGGAGCTAAAGCTGATGTAGTTGTTGATAATATACTATCACACGAAGGAGCATACGGATACGATGCATTAAAAGATGAATATACAGATATGTTCAAATCAGGTATTGTTGATCCTGCTAAAGTTACTAGATCAGCTCTTGTTAACGCAGCCTCTGTCGGCTCAATGTTATTAACAACTGAAGCTGCAGTTGTTGAAATTCCTGAAGAAAAACCTGAACCTGCTATGCCTGGTATGGGCGGCATGGGCGGTATGATGTAAAGAAACGCAAAAAAAGAGCCCTAATGGGCTCTTTTTTTATGCCTAAATATTTATTGTTTTGCAACACCATTAAACATCTCTTTAATTCCATCAACAGAAGAAAGAATTCCTGTTGCTTCATATGGCATATAAACTATTTTATTATTTTCACCGCTCGTTATTGATTGCATTGTTTCAAGATACTTCATAGCAACTAAATATTGATCCGGCTTGCCTTTATCTGCCAGTGCTGTAATAATTCTTGATATAGCTTCTTTTTCTGCATCTGCTTCAATAACTCTTGCCTGAGCAATACCTTCAGCTTTTAATATAGCAGCTTGTTTTTCACCTTCTGCCTGATTAATTGCGGCTTCTTTTTGACCTTCGGCTTTAAGTATAGCTGATTTTTTCAAACCTTCTGCCTCCAATATTGCCGCACGTCTGTCACGTTCTGCTTTCATTTGTTTTTCCATTGCTGATTGGATGTCTGAAGGAGGAATAATATCCTGAAGTTCTACACGATTAACTTTTACGCCCCATTTATTTGTTGCTTCATCCAAAATAGCACGCAATTCATTATTAATTTTATCCCTTGAAACTAATGTTTCATCTAAATCAAGCTGCCCTACCAAATTTCTCAAGGTTGTTTGTGTTAATTTTTCAATAGCATCAGGCAGATTTTGGATTTCATACACTGCACTTTTCGGATCAATTATTTGAAAATATAAAAGAGCATTAATACTTATTGAAACATTGTCTTTTGTTATCACTGTTTGTCTTGGAAAATCATACACAGATTCCCTTAAATCAATTTTTGATTTTTCCTTGATATAATAATATGTTGAGCCGTCCAAACCCCTTTGAGTAATTTTCCAGGCTATGCCACGAGGAGATTCTAATATAGGTATAATATAATTTAAGCCTGACTCTAAAGTCCGGTCATATTTACCCAAACGTTCTACAATAACTACTTCCGCTTGTTGCACAATTACTACACCTTTTATTACAAAAATCACTGCAGCAATTAGCAAAATCAATAAAAATAAACTCATTTTATTCCCTTTCTTTTACGTACATTATTAAACTTTCATTTCTTTCTATAATTACATCAGTACCTGGCGGTATTTCATGATCTGAACGGGCTTCCCAACGTTCATCATAAAGTGTTATAACACCGCTGTTCGGTGTAACTTTTTCTATAACCTTTGCGGTTTTACCAATATATTTTGCGGACAAACCGGTTTCTTGATTTTTATGAGTTTTTTTAACAAGCATTGGTCTTAAAAACAGCAATGATATCAATGATACTCCAACAAAAATTAATGTTAAAGCGTACCAGTTGAAAATATATATTGCACAAACTGCAGTTATAAACGCACCTACTGCAAAGTTAAGAAAAAACATTGTTGGAATTGTCATTTCCAAAATTAAAAATATTAATCCTAATCCGGCTAAAATCTGCCAAGCTCCCATATAAATTCTCCTTTTAAAAAAATTTTAACATTATTTTCATGTCAGGTCAATATTATTGATAATAATTTTAGTGTACAATAAATTTATGGCAATATTTGACAGCTCAACATTAAAAATATGGTTAGAAGAAAATAAAAATTTTTTAACGGGTGCTCGTGTCCAAAAAATTCAACAGCCGACTAGACGTGAACTTGTTTTAACAATTCGAAATTCATCTGTTACTAAAAAACTTTATATTAACATAAATCCTCAATGCTGCCATGTTTGCTTTATGGATAAAGAAAATGAAACTAAACGGTTAATAGAAATTCCTCAAAAGCCGCCTATGTTTTGTATGCTTCTCAGAAAATATATAGAAAATGCACGTATCTGTGATGTTAAACAGCCACAATATGAACGTATTTTAGAGCTTTACTTCGAAACATATAATGAACTTTCCGAAAAAATTTATCTTTGTCTTGCAATAGAGTTAATGGGAAAACATTCGAATGTAATTCTCTACAATTACGATACAAACCTTATTATAGGATGTGCACATAATGTAGGTGCGGAAAAAAGCAGAGAACGTGAAGTTATCGGCGGAGTACCATATATTTACCCGCCTCAAAATTGTAATTTTTGGTATACGGCTGACTCTTCTATCTCCAAAATGCAAGGCGACATTAATTCTAATATTGACAATCTTTTTGCTGACTATATTGCCAATGATAAATTTAAAAAACTTCAAAATAAGTACATGACTTTAATTAATGGAAAATTAAAAAAAGCAGTCAATTCTTTGGATAAATTTAAAAATAAATCTACAGATGATAAAGGTTCACAATATCGTCTTTATGGAGATTTAATTATGGCAAATCTTTATAATAATAAAGATTTTGTAAAAACAATTAATGTATATGATTACGAAAATAACAAAAATGTAATTATTCCATTGAATGAGAATAAAACTCTAAAAGATAACGCAAACCAGTATTACAAACTTTATAACAAATCTAAAATCGCCAATCAAAAAATCGAAAAACTAATGGATGATTTAAATTCAGAAATTCAATATTTAAAACAGCTTTTATATTCAATTAATGAGGCTGAAAATATTTATGATTTATATGAAATTTCTTTTGAAATTGAGCCGGAAACAAACAAAAATATTTCATCTAAAAAATCTACAATTAAAGAAATCAAAACTAATGAATACACAATATTTATCGGAAAAAATAATAAACAAAATGATTATATAGTTTCTAAATTAGCAAAAGATGATGACATGTGGTTTCACACAAAAGATTGTGCCGGAGCACATGTGCTATTACGCTCACAAAATAAAACGGATGAATTAATATTAAAATGTGCTGAAATCGCAAAAGAACATTCCGCAGGGGCAAAATCCTCTAAAATCGGTGTTATATATACATTGGCCAAATATCTTAAAAAACCGCCAAAAGCAAATTTAGGATATGTTACATATTCGCACGAAAAAGAAATTGTTATTGACTAAAATTTTACTAATTTTATTTTCTCTAATATAATTTAATTATGAGTGTAATTGCGTTAATTGACTGTGATTCTTTTTTTGTTTCATGTGAACAAAAGGTAAATCCTGAGTTAAAAGGAAAACCTGTTTGTGTACTATCAAATAAAGATGGCTGTGTTATATCTCGTTCCAAAGAAGCTAAAAAAATGGGTGTTAGAATGGGGCAGCCATACTTTTTAGCTAAAAATGAATTTCCCGAAGCGATTTATGTATCCTGTCATCACGATTTATACGCTCAAATATCAGAAGAAATTATGGGACTTTTACGAGATCTAAGCCCTAAAGTTCAAGTTTATTCTGTTGATGAAGCTTTCGTTGATTTAACCGGCTTAAGACGTCTTTATAAAAAAAATTATCTTGAACTGGCTAAATTTATACGTGAACAGATAAAAGAAAAAATTGATATACCTGTTTCTATCGGAATAAGTTCTACAAAAACTCTTGCAAAACTGGCCTCTGATAAAGCAAAAAAATCAGATTTAGGTGTATATTTAATAACCAATATACAAAAAGAGCTTGAGAATACCAAAATCGAAGAAATTTGGGGGATAGGAAAAAAACTTACTGTTTTATTTAAAAAAGCAGGAATTTTAACCGCTTCGGATTTAGTTGCAAAAGATGATATTTGGCTTGATAAAACAGTGGGTATTCATGGAGTTGAAATGAAACATGAACTCTTAGGTGAATTAGTATCACCTGTTATTAATGAAGAAAAACTTCCAAAATCAATTCAAAAGACAAGTGCTTTTGGGATTTTCACATCAGATTTGGAGTTTATAAAAAATCAATTAAATTATCATATTCATTCAGCTTGCAGAAAATTAAGAAAAATTGATTGCAAATCTGCTGTTATTGGCGTCATGCTCAGAACTAAAGATTTCAGAATTTACTACGACAAACAAATACTTACAACTCCAACATCTTTTGAATTAGAAATTTCAGATATCGCATTTTCACTGCTCGAAAAAATCTATAACCCTTTAATCGTTTACAGAAGCTGCGGGATTATACTTGATAATTTAAAATCCAACAGTGAAGAACAACTATTCTTATTTGCAAACAACGAAATTGATAATAAAAAAGAAAAATTATCCAAATGCTTTGATAAACTTGAAAGCAAATTTGGAAAAGACATTATCCAAATAGGATTTATAAAAGGGCCATAAAAGGCCCTATTCTTCAATTATCCAACCATTTGTCAAATCAACTACCACAGGTTTTAAAAGTTTCAAATTAACAAAACCTTCTGCCTGAACTTCCAGTTTTTCGCCTTTAAAACAGAATCTAACAAATTTCATAAACCAATTTCTGTGTTTCTTAACATCAGCAACACCGCTAAACTTCACTGTTTGATCATTTTCAGTTGTTATTAATGCATTATCTAAAATTAACACACCGTTTCTTACAAACCATTTTCCTGGTCTGACATCAACAAGCTGTCCTTTTAATGTTGCACCTTCTTTTACAAGAATAAATTTATCTTTAGTCACATAATTTTGAGCAGCTCTTCCTAAGTATAAATCGCCTGCCTCTGATGTTTGTGAACTTATATATTCTGTTAATTCAACAGGTACAACTGCACCGGCCGGAATAGTTCCGATACTACCCTGTACAGTAGCACTTTCTACTACAAATCCTTCTCCGGTCTTTTTTCTCATTGCTTCTGCTAGTTTTGCATTTGGATTTAACTTAGCCTGCTCCATCATTTTGAAAAGTATAGCTGCAACTTCCGCTCTTGTCGCAGGTCTTTCGGCTTCTACTTTTGCTTTATCTTTTGTCGGCATGATTACCATCATACCTAAAATTTCTGCTTTACCCGCCGGAATTATAAACCACTCAGGAATAGTATGAGTATCTACATAAGCCTTTGAAAGTACCTCTTTTGCCTTTTGCACACTTATTTCTTCGGTTGTTAATGCATTTACTGCAACAGAAAGAGATTCCGCACGGGATACAGAATCATCCGGTCTGAATGGCTCTCCGTTTTTAGGTGAAGAAATTAAATCGAAATATAATGCTTTTTGAATTGCATCGTATGCCCAATATTCTCTGGTAATATCAGAAAAATCTACAGGCTGTACTATTTTTGTATTCTGTTGTCCTAAAGCTTTTATCGCCATAGACGCAAATTCAGCCCTTGTTACATTTTCATCGGGTTTAAATGTACCATCCGGATAGCCCACAATTACACCCTGTTCTGCTAAAAGATTAATTTGTGAAGCTGCCCAATAATCATCCGAAACATCCGGAAACGCATTTGCTGCAGTTACGGTTAATACTGCTATAACTGTAAACAAAACTCCCTTTAATAGTTTTTTCATACTCTAACTCCTATTCATCTAACTATTTTATAATACCTTTAAATTTCAACACATTCAATTAATTGTAAACATAATGTAAATATTTCATGTTTTTTGTTAAAGTTTCATCAAAAAATGTCGATATATTATAATGAAAGGATATAAATATATGGACTTCAATGTAAATAATATAGGCAAAGTATTTGGTACAGGTGAAATTACTAAAGCACAAAATGTATCCGGAAATGAAAAAGTTAATAGCATATTTACAGGCGGTTCACAGAATAAATATATTCCGAATACCAAGTTTACGGCTGAAGAGCAGCATGTTTTGGGATTAATGGTTTCTTTTGCAGAAAATCCGGGTAATCTGCTTATTGAGGAATAATGTTTCTTAATATTTTTGATTTATACTAATTTTTTATGCTATATTTTGTGTGTAAATTACACAATAGAAAGGTAAAGAGCTATGAAAATTGGTATTTTAGGTTATGGAAATTTAGGGCGAGGTGTTGAAAGTGCAATAAGACAAAACCCTGATACAGAACTTGTTGCAGTATTTACAAGAAGAAATCCTGAAAATTTAAAAATTCAAACACCATCGGCAAAA
Source organism: Candidatus Gastranaerophilales bacterium (assembly GCA_944323365.1). GTDB lineage: Bacteria > Cyanobacteriota > Vampirovibrionia > Gastranaerophilales > Gastranaerophilaceae > SIG32. The sequence continues at coordinate 1,610 of CALUSG010000051.1, read as the reverse complement.
GTTTTAAATGTTAACGAAATAGAAAACTGGAAAGACAAAATTGATGTACTAATTCTTTGTGGTGGTAGTGCCACTGATTTACCCGAACAAACGCCCAAATATGCCAAAATGTTTAATTGTATTGACAGTTTTGATACACATGCAAATATTCCGGCACACTTTGAAAATGTAGACAAATCAGCAAAAGAAGGCAAAAAGGTTGCTATAATTTCTGTCGGTTGGGATCCAGGTTTATTTTCTTTAAACAGAATGTATGCAAATGCAATTTTACCTGACGGTAATGACTATACATTTTGGGGCAGAGGAGTAAGCCAGGGGCATTCTGATGCAATTAGACGTATTAAAGGTGTTAAAGATGCTAAACAATATACCGTTCCTGTTGAAAAATCACTTCAATCTGTTAAAAACGGAGAAAATCCTGAATTAACTACACGTCAAAAGCATACCCGTGAATGTTTTGTTGTTTTAGAAGACGGAGCTGACGCTAAACAAGTTGAACACGAAATTGTTACTATGCCAAATTACTTTTCAGATTATGATACAACCGTCCACTTTATTACTGAAGAAGAATTAAAGAAAAATCACAGCGGTATTCCGCATGGCGGGTTTGTCTTAAGAAGCGGTGTTACCGGATTTAATAAAGATGAAAAGCATATAATTGAATACAGCCTAAAACTTGATTCTAACCCGGGATTTACATCCAGCGTACTTGTTGCGTATGCTAGAGCAGCATATAGACTTTATAAAGAAGGAAGTTTCGGCTGCAAAACGGTCTTTGATATAGCACCGGCATACCTAAGCCCAAAATCAGCAGAAGAATTAAGAAAAACTATGCTTTAATAAATATGGCTTTTCAACTTGATAATTATCAAGTTGAAAAGCCTTTATGTCAATAACTTCAAGCCAGTTATACCGCTAACAATTAATATAAAACAAAGCAATCTCATCGCAGTAAATGGTTCTTTAAATAAGATAATTCCAAGTGTAACAGTACCTAATGTACCTATACCTGTCCAAATAGCATACGCTGTCCCGAGTGGAAGTGATTTTAATGCTAATGCTAAAAAATAAAAACTTGCAATCATACATATAACAGTAAATATAGATGGTAATATTTGTGTAAATCCATGTGAATATTTCAAACCAATAGCCCAGCTTATTTCAAATATTCCTGCAACAAGCAAGGTTAACCATTCCATAATAAGACTCCTTTCTACGATAAAAACCTGGGAGATAATCTCTCCCAGGTTTTTATCCTTCCGTGTGCACAAAAAATTGTGAATTTTCTCTTGGTCCAGCCGAACGGAACCCTAGAAAATTTGGGCAGGGGTGGATTCGAACCACCGTAGTCTCGCGACGGCAGATTTACAGTCTGCTCCCTTTAGCCACTCGGGCACCTACCCTTATTTAATTATCAATATACCTATCAGAGGAACTTTGCCCTTGACGAGACTTGAACTCGTGACCTCTCCCTTACCAAGGGAGTGCTCTACCTCTGAGCCACAAGGGCTTGTTAGGCAAATAGCCGGCAATAGGAATCGAACCTACAACCTACGGTTTACAAAACCGTTGCTCTACCGTTGAGCTATGCCGGCGTCACATGTCTTATT
>CALUSG010000050.1 GCA_944323365.1 Candidatus Gastranaerophilales bacterium | reverse complement strand
GATTGTAACAGGTCCCATACCAAGGAAACCGAAAGCTACCAAACCAAATGCAAATACTGATGAGTAAACCATAATATCTGCAGGTATAAATGTGCTTGCAAAATAAGCAAGACCCATTAAAAGTACGATTACCATACCTATCCAAAAGGCAGAGAAGTTACCTGAAACAATACCTGAAAGGATTGTTAAAGATGCACCGCCTTCTTTTGAAGCTGTAACAACTTCTTCTGTATGTTTTGCTTTAGGAGAAGTAAAGATTTTTGTAAATTCAGGGATTAAAGCAGCACCCAGGGTTCCGCAAGAAATAATACCTGAAAGAACAAGCCATAAGCTTCCGCCTAAAGGAGCCAATAACCAGTGGCTTACGCCAAAAGTCATTGCGATAGATAGAATTGAAGTCAGCCATACAAGGTTTGTCAAAGGCTGTTCAAAATCAAATTTAGATGTTTTTGAAGCGTAAACTCCGTCAATAATGTTGTTAATCCAATAAGCAACAACAGAAGTTACTATCATCAAAAATCTCATTGTGAATATCCAGGTTAAAAGCTGAACCTGATATTCAGGCATAACGCCCAAAAGAATGAATGAAACAAGTGCAACACCTGTTACACCGTAAGTTTCAAAACCGTCAGCAGTCGGTCCGATTGAATCGCCAGCGTTGTCACCGGTACAATCAGCGATAACACCGGGGTTTCTCGGGTCATCTTCTTTAATACCGAATTGGATTTTCATCAAATCTGATCCGATATCAGCAATTTTTGTAAAGATACCACCTGCTACACGAAGTGCTGAGGCACCCAAAGATTCACCGATTGCAAAACCGATAAAGCAAGCTCCTGCTAAATGTCCCGGTACAAACAAAAGAATTGTAAGCATCAAAATCAATTCAACAGATACTAATAATACACCGATACTCATACCGGCTCTTAAAGGAATATTCAAAATATTCAAAGGGTTTCCTTTAAGTGATGCGAATGCTGTTCTTGCGTTTGCTAATGTGTTCATTCTAATACCAAACCACGCAACACCGTAAGAACCTAAAATACCGATTACTGACCAAGCTAAAATTGTCAATACACCGGACAACCCCATTTGTTGCAAGTAACCAAAGTAAAATGCAATACACAAACCGATTAACACTTCCAGCACTAACAAAAATTTACCTTGTTGAATCAAGTAAGTTTTGCAAGTTTCGAAAATTGTGTTTCCGATTTCAGCCATTGCAGTGTGGACTTGCAACTTTTTAATTCTCAAAAATTCGATAAATCCGAAAATACATCCAATTAAAGAAATCACCATACCAATTAACAATAAGTTAAAACTATCAGGTGATAACTGGTGGATATTCGGAACTACCAAATCAGCTTCGCCTGCAAATGCAGGAGCAATGCCAAGCATTAATACTGCAAACACCGCAGATAATGCTTTTGGACTAAATAACTTTTTAATCATAATATCCTCCACTAAAAGTTACAATTTACAGCCTAATTATAATATGAATATATAATTTTACAAGTTTGTTACAAAAAATTATGGTTTTATAACAATATTAACCAACTTTTTCGGAACAACTATAATCTTGACGATTTCTTTACCTGTAGTAAGTTCTTTTATTTTTGGACTGTTTAAGGCAATATTTTTCATTTCATCTTGAGATAATCCTTCATCGACTTCAATTTTATCTTTAACTTTGCCGTTTACCTGAACAACTAAAGTTATTGAGCTTAATTTAGCCAAATTTTCATCCCAAGCAAGCCAAGGTTCATCATGTATTGAGGTTGATGCACCTAACTCATGCCATGCCTCTTCTGTCAAATGTACCGCAACAGGCGACATTAATTTTAACAAAGCAACTATTGCAAAACTTAATACTGTTTTATCTTCATCTGACAATTGACTTTTCTTTGACTGCCAATCATATATTGCATTTGTAAGTTCTCTATATTTAGAAATTACAGTATTAAACTGAAAATCATTTGATATATCATTCGTAATACCTTTTATAGCCATATGAACTGTTCTTATTAGATTATCATTTTCTTTGCTAAAGGTTTTACCGTTTATTGATGCATTCAAATCAATATTTTCAGCATTTGTAGCAACAAGTCGCCATACTCTGTTTAAAAATTTATAACAGCCTTCAACACCGGCATCTGACCAATCAAAATCTCTTGCCGGAGGAGAATCCGATAAAATAAATAATCTCGCTGTATCAGCACCGTAATTTTCAAATATTTCATCCGGATCAACAGTATTACCTTTTGATTTTGACATTTTTGCCCCGTCTTTCAACACCATTCCCTGTGTTAAAAGATTTTTAAACGGCTCATCGAAATCTAAAAGTTCTAAGTCTTTTAATGCTTTTGTGAAAAATCTTGAATATAGTAAATGTAAAATTGCATGTTCAATTCCGCCTACATATTGATCAACCGGCAGCCACTTATTAACTAAATCCCTGTCAAAAGGTTTTTTGTTATTTTTGGCATCGGAATATCTCATGTAATACCAGCTTGAGCACATAAATGTGTCCATGGTATCAGTTTCACGTTTTGCAGGTCCGCCGCAATGCGGGCAAACCGTATCCAAAAAACTTTTAGATGTTGTTATAGGAGATTTCCCGACGACACTAAAATCGACATCTTTTGGCAATCTCACCGGTAAATCTTTTTCATCTACCGGAACAATTCCACATTTATCACAATACACTACAGGTATTGGAGCTCCCCAGTATCTTTGTCTTGAGATTAACCAATCACGTAATCTGTATTGCGTTTTAAATTCACCAAATCCTTCTTTCACTGATTTTTCAATAATAACTTTTTTAGCCTCTTCATTTTTCATGCCGTTGAATTCATTTGAATTAACTAAAATACCTGAATCAGTATAAGCTTCATCTTTACAATCTGACGGTTTTTCAGGATTTTGAATAACAACTTTTAAAGGCAATTTATATTTTTGAGCGAAATCATAATCTCTTGTATCATGTGCCGGAACAGCCATTACAGCACCTGTTCCGTATTCAACGAGAGCGTAATCCGCTGTCCATAATGGGAATTCTTCGCCATTAAAAGGATTTATACAATGTGTACCCAGCGGAACGCCTGTTTTAATACGTTCTGTGGAAAGTCTTTCAATTTCAGACATTTTTCTGGCATTTGCACGGTATTCCTCAACTGCTTTTTTATTTTCAGCAGTTGTAAGCTTTTCAATATCTTTATATTCAGGAGCTACAACCAAATATGTTATGCCATACACCGTATCCGGTCTAGTTGTATAAACAGGAACTTCTAAACCTTCAATTTCTTTAACTTTAAATTTAAAAATTGCACCTTGAGATTTACCAATCCAATTTGCCTGCATAGTTTTTACATTGTCGCCCCAGCCAGGCAGCTTGTCTAAATCCTTCAATAAAACCTCAGCATAATCTGTAATCTTTAAAAACCACTGTGATAAATATTTTTTCTCAACAATTCCGTCACATCTCCAACACTTGCCGTCAATCACCTGTTCATTTGCCAAAACTGTTGCACAGTTATCACACCAGTTTACCGCTGCTTCTTTTTTATAAGCTAAACCTTTTTTATATAGTTGAAGAAATAACCACTGCGTCCATTTATAGTAATCAGGTTTACATGTTGTAACTTCTCTGTCCCAATCATAAGAAAGTCCAAGCATTTTAAGCTGTTTTGTCATGTATTTAATATTTTCGTCTGTCCAAGTTTCGGGGTCTGCCCCGTGTTTCATTGCTGCATTTTCTGCCGGCAAACCAAAGCTGTCCCAACCCATTGGATGAAGTACGTTATATCCATTGGCCTTTTTAAAACGAGCTATAACATCTGTAATCGTATAATTTCTTACATGCCCCATATGAAGTTTTCCTGATGGATATGGAAACATTGACAACGCAAAATATTTTGGTTTTTCACTATTATCAGGTGTTTTAAATGCACCTGTTTCTTCCCAAATTTTTTGCCATTTTTTCTCTATTTGCTGTGGAAAATAACTTTCTTTCATTCTTTTTCTCTCCCTTTGTTTATCCTAACACGAAGAAATATATTTTCAAAATAATTTATTTATATTATTACTATTTTGAAACTTTTATCATATAATTAAAATCATGAAAAAATATATTACAATTCTTTTTTTAACAGTTATCGGGTCAATGTGCTTTCAACAGCCTTGCCATGCAGGATTTTTTTCTGACAGAAAAATTGAAATAATAAATAATTATCAGCAGATAAAAGACAAAAAAGCTATTAAAAAAGTTATGGAACAGCAAACAAAATATGCTGTAAAATATGATTATTCAAAGCTTTATAACTTATATTCAGATGATTTTATTAATGATGACGGTTTTACAAAAGAAGTTTACTTCAAACTAATAAAAGAAACATGGGCTTCTTATCCTGACATTACGTATACAACAGAAATTAAAGATATTAAAGTAAATGGTGAAAAAGCATCTGTAGATGTATACGAAACATCACTTGCAACGTCTTCGGAAAAAATTGAAGGAATAAATATATTTGGAGAATTACACTCATATTCAAACGGGACATATTTTCTAAAAAAAATAGACAATAAATGGAAAATTTGCGGTGAAAAAGTTCAAAATGAAAAATCATTTTTAAAATATGGTGATACAAGATTTGTAAAAATGGATTTAAATTCACCGGCAACAGCCACTCCTGGAGAATATTATACAGCATCGTTGACAATAGATACGCCAAAAGATGCATTTGTTATAGCCTCAATTTCCCGTGATAAAATTACATACCCTCAAAATAAAGCCGATGAAGTTTTTAGAAATATGCCTGAAGATAACTTGCTGGAGAGAATGTTTTTAGCTAATAAAGACGGAAAAAATGAATATAACGTTGCAACCATAGGCATGACAAAATCTGAGGCCATAAATAATGAACGAATACAAATTTATATGGCCGGTATAGCATTTATTATGACAAGGGTTAACATTTTAAAAGAGGCTGAAAATGAAAATAAGTAAATATCTTTATTTTTCAATATGTTTTGCCTTTTTTGTTTTTGGCACATTATATATATCTGATTTATTAGTTTCACAATTATCAAACGGTTTTTCATATTCAAATGAACTATTTTCGCTAAATTACATAGAAAATACAGGAGCTGCGTTCAGTATATTAAAAGATTCAAGAGAAATACTTATAATCGGATCAGTCGCAGCAATATTTGGAATAATTGCATATATAATAAAACATATTTCATCTATTTCAATGAAGTCATTGTTTTTTCTTGCAATGCTTTGCGGCGGTATTGGAGGAAACTTACACGAACGCATTGCTTACGGATTTGTGAGGGATTATATCCAACTTAATTCTATTGACTTCCCGGTTTTTAATATTTCAGATATTTTAATAAATATTGGAGTAATTGCGGTTATAATAATCTTGTTTAAAAAGAAATTATGATAATTTTTATTGATGAAAATGACGAAGATTTAAGACTTGATAACTACCTGTGTAGTGTATATACAGATACATCACGTTCTAAAATTCAAGCATACATAAAAAATGGTAAGATAAAAATAAACGGCACAGCTAAAAAACCGTCTTACAAACTTAAGTTTGGTGACAAAATTGAATGTGAAAAAATTGAACCGATACGAATAGAACCCCAAGATATTCCCATTGAAATTATATACGAAGACGAAAACATGCTCGTTGTTAATAAACCATCAGGTATGTTAACGCATCCCACGGCAAATGAGCTCAATAACACTCTTGTCAACGCTCTTTTATTCAAATATGGAGAAAACTTATCTAACATCAACGGAGAATTCAGACCAGGAATAGTCCATAGACTGGATAGAAATACTTCAGGCTTGTTAATGATTGCAAAAAACAATATTACTCACGAATATTTAGCGGAACAAATAAAAAATCATTTAATAACAAAAAGATATAGAGCCATTTTAAAAGGTAATTACGAAAAAGATGAAGACACAATAAATTTACCTATAGGCAGAAACGCAAAACAACCGAACAAAATGGCTATAGTTCCTATAAAAGATGGCGGTAAAGAAAGTATAACTATCTTAAAAGTGTTGGAACGATATCAAGAGGCAACATATGTAGAATTAACTCTTGTAACAGGCAGAACACATCAAATTCGGGTTCACACAAGTTATATGAAACACCCTGTCTATAATGACACACTTTACGGAGCCGGAGAAGGCAAGGTCAAAACGGAAGAACAAGTTTTGCAGTCATATTACTTAAGCTTTACAAAACCCGTTACAGGTGAGATAATAGAATTACAAATAGAACCTGATGAAAAACTCAATAAGGTGTTAAAATATTACAGAAACAGGAGAATAAAATGAAAAAATTCTTAAATATAATCTCATATTTAGCAATACTATTTGTCGTATACATAGCAATATTAAATGCTCAGCAAATAATAAATATTCAACTTTGGGGTATAAAAGGAACTGCAAGCCTTTTAGATTTAAAAGAATTAAGTATCTCCACTAATTTAGCCGTATATACATTTTTTGTCTTAATAATAGGTTTTTTCTGCGGTTTAAGCTGGCTGGGACAGTTTTATCTAACACAAAAAGATAAACTTAATGCATATAAACGTGAACTGGAAAAAAGCTCCATATCAAATTCTTCTAATAGTTCAAAAGTAGAAGTTTTGGAAGCCAAAATCGCCACTTTAGAAAAAGCGTTAAAGGATGCTTTAAATAAATAAAACGGGGAATACCCCCGTTTTTAAGCTTCTGCTTCAGACTTTTGCTGATTAATCAAACCTTGAAGTTTTTCTTTAATCTCATCGCCTTTTTTCTGCAAATCTGAAACCACATCATCCGCTTTTGATTGGATTTCTTTTACTGTTTCATTAGCTTTCTCCATAGCTTCTTTTGCAGAATCTGCGAGCATTGCACGGGTTTCTTCACCTGATTTTGGAGCTAATAAAATACCTGTTATTGCTCCTATTGCACCACCTACTATAAAACCTGCTAAAAATCTTGTTACTGACATATATTTTTACTCCTTTTCTATTTATATTGTTACTTTAATCAAAAATTTTTCAATCACCAAAAACGGCTATCTTTTAGAAAACAGCCCGAGCATTGCTACAAAGCCCTTTAAAAAGCCGCCGACTATTGATTCTGACAATAGTTTTGTTTTTCCGATAACTTTTTCAATAATAACTTTTGCATTATCAACGCCTTTATCAGTGCTTTTTACAAGCTCGTTTATTGTGTGTAATGTCTCATTTAACTCATTTAATGTAGGTTTAAGCTCTGTATTTATCATTAATGATGTTTCATTTAAGTTTTTGGATAACTTTGACAAATCAATTAAAAGTTTTACCAAAAATACAGCAACGACTACTAATACAATACTAGTAACCCACACTAAAAAAGTAAGTCCTTGGTTTAATGCTATTTGTGAAAAATCCATAATTTATTTTCCCTTCTAATATGTGAATTCACTTTCGCCATCTTCCAGTTCTTTGGCTTTTCTAAGTTTTCTGTTTTTAATCATATTACTGAACTTTCGCAATTGTCGTTCCAGTTTATATCTCATTAAATCAACTGATTCTAAAGCCTGTTTTTTAGCTTCTTTAATAGCCGGAGAATTTTCTTCATAAAGCTTACAAGCCGCATCTTTAAGTTCACGTCTTGATTCCTCTCCGGGTTTTGGAGCATATAGAACACCTGCAATTACACCGCCTATCATACCTGCAATAAGCCCCATTCCAAACATAAATGATTTATTTTTGCTCATCTCGTTTACCTCGACTTTCTTATTTTTTGTTATCATAGCATATTTTTTTATGAATTACAATACGCTCCTTTATCCCAACACTCTTTTAACACCGATGCAAGCTGCAGTACTGATAAGCATTTTCGGCTTTTACCTTTTAATATGAATAGTAATGCATATAATAAAATAGTTTTTGCTATTGAAATTGTGTATTGATTTTTTTTCATTCTTGCATAATTACATAATGCATGCACACCAATTACTAGCTTTGATACACCCGTTTTAAAACCGGCTAATATTTCTTTAATCGTATTATGATTTGATGATATATTATCTGTTAAAGCAAGAACTTTTGCATCTAATTTGTAAATTAAACAAATCAAATTAACTGCTATTATCAACTCTGATATTAAAACTATTGCGATTAAAAAATACATTTTTCTATTTCTTACTTTTGTATTATATTTGAAGTATAAAATAATTCCGTTAAAATTGAAATACACTTACAGGACTATATTTATGAAAAAATTAAAATTTTATATAGCTTTAATCACAGCAAAAATAATATTTATAATACTCAAAATATTAAAAAGACCCGCTACATCATACCCCGGGTTTATTGCACTAAAAATTTGTCCTGATTTTTTAGCTTTTTCCAGGAAATATATCAATAACAACTTTATAAACATAACGGGTACAAATGGAAAAACAACCACTTCAGGCCTTTTAGCACACATTTTAAGTAACGCAAACCAACAAATAATCCATAATCTTAAAGGGGCAAATATGCTTTCAGGTATCGCTAACGTATTTGCTCTCAATATCAGCCCTTTTAAAAAATTTGATTATGCTGTTATAGAAACAGATGAAGCTTTTTTAACAAAGGTGTACGACTTTGTTAAAGGAGATTATTTAGTTGTTACAAACCTATTTAGAGATCAGCTTGACAGATACGGAGAACTGGACTTCACAGCTAATATTATAAAAGAAGCTATATGCAAAAATTCTGATTTAAAACTCATTTTAAATGCTGATGACCCAATTGTTTCCTCATTTGATAACAACAATACAATATTTTATGGTTTTGAAAATGTTGAATATCATTGCAGATTTGATGAAACCTCAAATGCTCCTTCTGAAACGTTCAACTGCATTTGCGGTGAAAAGCTGGAATATTCAAAAAGATTTTATGCACAGCAGGGACATTATTTTTGTCAAAAATGCGGCTATAAACGTCCTCAATGCGATTATAAAGCCTATGCTAAAATTTTTGATAATTATATTGAACTAGCAGTCAACCATAACGACATTACTTTTAATTTTAAAGTAAATCTTGTAGGGCTATATAACGCATACAACGCACTTGCCGCAATAACAACCGCTTTTGAAAACGGATTAAATCAAACTGAAATTCAAAAAGCTTTGGATACTTATCACTCAGTTTTCGGCAGAACTGAAACAAGATTGATTAATGGCCATAAAACTTTGATACAATTAATCAAAAACCCTGCAGGAGCCAGTGAAGTTCTAAAAACCGTTGACTTAAATTCTAATATTATAATTGCGATTAATGATGATTATGCTGATGGTAGAGATGTTTCCTGGCTTTGGGACAGCGATTTTGAGCAGTTAAAAGAGGCACAAAAACTAATCGTAACATCCGGTAAACGAGCATATGATATGGCTACAAGATTAAAATATACCGGTATCCCACAGGAAAAAATAATCATTGAACCCAATATTAAAAAAGCCGTAAAATTTGTCGCAGAATCCTCAAAAAAAGACGAAAAAATTACGATTTTGCCATCTTACACAGCACTTTTAAAAATAAGTAAATACTAAAGGAGATCAAAAATGTTATTAGGTGTAAATATAGATCATGTTGCAACACTTAGAAATGCAAGAGGAGGGGTTGAACCGGATACGATTAAAGCCGCTGAAATCTGCGAACTGAATGGTGCAACTTCAATAACAACTCACTTAAGAGAAGATAGACGTCATATTAAAGATAATGATGTTAAAACTTTAATCCATACATTAAGGACAAATCTAAATCTAGAAATGGCCGTAACTGATGAAATGCAAAAAATTGCACTTGAAATCAAACCGCATTCTGTATGTCTTGTACCTGAAAAAAGACAAGAAATAACAACTGAAGGCGGACTGGATGTCGCAGGCCAAATTGATAAAATAACCGATTTTATAAAACCACTAAAAGAGGCAGGTATTTTAGTAAGTTTATTTATAGACCCGACAGAAGAACAAGTAAAAGCTTCCGCTAAATCAGGAGCCCAATTTATTGAAATGCACACAGGTCAATATTCTGAAAAATTTGGTACAAATGAAGAAGAAAAAGAATTTTTAAAACTTAAAAATTCTGCCGCACTCGCTCAATCCCTCGGACTTAAAGTTAATGCCGGACACGGTTTGAATTATAATAACGTTCACAGAATGCATGAAATTCCTGATTTATATGAGTTAAATATCGGGCACAGTATAATTTCACGTGCAATATTTGTAGGCCTGCCGCAAGCAGTACAAGAAATGAAAGACTTGGTAAAATAATGAAATCTCAAGAAGAAATAGTTAAAGAAATGCAAGAAGTTGTTGCCCAAATGGTTATTGACGATTTAGAAGATGATCCGTCACTAGCTGATGAAACATTTGAATGTGACTGTTGCGGCTTAGAAAAACCCCTTGCCGGCTCAATTGAATATAGCGGCTATAGATTATGTAATGATTGCGTTTTAATTGCCGAAACAGGCTTTGCACTAAACAAAATCAAAAATATTCAAGAAGTAATTGATGCCATGGAAGATAAACGTTTAGAACAATTATGCAACTTCATTAAACAAGAAGAAAATCGTAAAAATAATTAAAAAGAATTAGACTAAACTAATTCTAAAGAATTAAATTTTCTTAACAAATAGTTAAAAAGTATTAGTCATCGGGTATAAATAATTTATACAAAAAAGAAAGGTGATAGATATGAAGAATGCATTTACCCTTGCTGAGGTTTTGATAACCTTAGGTATTATTGGTGTAGTTGCAGCAATGACTATACCGACACTTATTTCAAATACGAACGGAGCACAGTTTAAAGCAGCATACAAAAAGGCTCTTTCTACTATGAATCAAGCAGTATTAATGAATGTAGCACTTGAAGACACAGACTTTTCAACATTGAAAGATGATTCAGGTTCAACAGGCGGAAACCACGTAGCAGGTTCATTGGCCGCAATGTTAGAAGATCGCTTGCAATCAGCAACAGATGTATCTTCAACTTACTTCACAGAAGTAGATACTAACAGCGGTACACTGCCGACATCAACAATTGAAGTAACTGTATCCTGTACCGCAGAAGATAAAAATAACGCAGCTAGTGCTGCCGATGGTTCCGCAGAAAAACTTTGTGCCAACGCAAATATAGCCACGGGTGAAACATCTGCAGATGTAACAGGTGATATCACTTTTGCACCAACTGCAGGTAGCTATTATGTATATGCATTAGCAGATGGCACATATTTTGGATTTAACAAAGAGGCTCAAAGTTGTTCTAAAGGAAACCTGGACTGTATAGGATTTATAGATGTAAACGGCTCAACAAACCCGAACACAATTGTTGAATGCGATGATCCTGATGCAGCAACCTGCGAAGTATCTGCCTCTAATATTAAAGATATTTACCCGGTATTATTTTACGGACAAACAGTAGAACCCGCAACCGATGCAGCTCGAACAGTATTGTTCGGTAAATAACCGTCAACCCCAACATTAAAAACAGACAGCAAATTTGCTGTCTGTTTTTTTAATTCATTTACAGCTTTTCTCAGATACCCCCCTTGCATAATTTAAAAAAATAGTGTATAATCACAGGAATAAATCATAAATTAGGAGAAAAACCATGTATGAAGATGAGAAATTAGTTTGTGAAGACTGCGGTGTTGAATTTATTTTCACAGGCGGTGAACAAGAGTTTTATGCTGAGAAAGGTCTAGTAAATAAACCTAAAAGATGTCCTGAATGCAGAAAAAAACGCCGGCAGAACAACAGACGTAACAGAAAAATGTATGATGCGGTCTGTTCAAAATGCGGAGCACAAACTAAAGTTCCGTTTAGACCTATAGAAGGCAGAGAAATTTTTTGCAAAGAATGTTACAATAATAAAAACGAAGAAGAATAAAGGAGGCTATAAGCCTCCTTTATACATTTATACAGCTATTTAAATACTCAATAGTATTTATTTTTTCATCATAAAGATATTTAATAAAATTAAGATACGCAACATCATAAGAAGTTATGACAAGATTTATTTCAAATCCGTCTGTACAAAACGGTTCATAATCATAAACTACATAGCTGTTATATTTACTTTTCCATTCTTTTCGTTCAATGCGGCTATTATTTTCTTCAATAATATCTTCAAGCCAATCGATAATATTTTTATCAACATTTTTCATTTCCAGTCGATTGTATTTACCGCAACTGTTTTCCATAAGCATAATACTTCTCCTGTTATATTTGAATTTTAAATAAATTACTCATTGAAATAATCCCCGAAAGGTATAAGTTAATATAGTAATAATTACTAATATTTGCCACATACTATTCTATGTGATATAATTATTTATAAAAGGAGCTTTTATGAACTTAATGCATATATTTACAGATATACCTATTTTGATTGTAATAACAACATTTGTAACCTCAATCATCTTTTGCATAAAAAAATATATTTTTGTAAATAAAAATTTAAAAATCTTTTTGAATTTTTTAGTAAATTTTAAAAAAAGCGACCTAAATTTTCGTTTTAAAGAAATAGATGAATGGATGTCAGTTAACCCTTATGTTTCAGGAGCCTGGCTTGAATTCAAAAATACTCTTATTTTTTCTGAATCAGTCGCATTAAAAAGTGAAGATGATGATTTAACTTATCAAGAAGTTTCCTCTACAGTTCAAAATATACAAACAACTGTTGATCCTTTGTACTTTTTTAATGAAGAAAGCCTGGTAACATCAAAATACAATTCAAAGTTACTAGCTTCAATTCCGACAATTTTAACAGGCTTTGGACCTTTATTTACTTTTTTAAACATTGCAATTGCATTCGGGAAAATTGACTTTTCAACTCAAGAAAGAACTATTGCATCTGTTGCCGGCCTAATGAGCAGCATGCAAGTCGCTGCTTTGGTATCAGTTATTGCAGTAGGCTCCTCTCTTATATTTATTATTATTGAAAAAATAATGTACGGTTTAATATGTTCTAAACCATTGGGACAAGTACAAGAAACAATAGCTCATTTATTTGATAATATTTCTTCTGAAAAATTCTTATTTGAATTATTAAGGGAAACAAAAATCCAAAACAATTCTATTTCAAATTTAATAGTAGCTATGCCAAATCATTTCAAGACTGCCTTAAATGCAGGTATTGCAAGTAACCTTGTTCCTTATTTGGAAAACTTAATCTTTGGTATTAATCAAATGAACAAACAATTGAAAGAAAACGTCAAGGCTGGTGGCGATTCTGTGGATGATTTATTTTAGCAGGTGACAAATGGCGATTTTAGGCAAAAAAAATAAAGCCGCAGAAGGCGATAATAATATATTTTGGACGACAATGGCAGACTTATTACTCGGTTTAGCTATTATTTTTATGACACTCTTTGTTTTGGCAATTACAGGTTTTTCTCAAAATGCCGTACAACAAAAACAAGAACAAATAAAAGTTTCCGAAGAATTAACACAAAAATTAAAAAAAGAAAATATCAATGCCGAAGTTGATAAAATGACAGGCGATATAAAAATTTCCGATTTGGAATTATTTAATGTAAACAGTTATCAGCTATCACCTAAGGGTAAAGCATATCTCGACAAACTTATCCCTATTTATGTTAATACTATATTTGCCAACACTGAATTATTGAATGGAATAGAAAATATAGTTGTACAAGGGCACACTGACTCACAATCTTTCCAAGGTTTAAAGACTAAAGATGAACAGTTTGTAAAAAACATGGAATTAAGCTTAAAACGTGCAAATTCTGTAGCTGAATATATGTTCAAAACAGGTTATAATAAAACTTACAGTCCAAAATTACGAGATATACTGGTGGTTGAAGGTAAAAGTTTTAGTGAACCCGTAATAGTTAATGGCAAAGAAGATTACGCAAAAAGTAGACGTGTTGAATTAAAATTAACAGTTAAGCGTTGGGATATTCTACAGGCATTTGGATTTTAAAAATGATAAGAGAAAAATTAATACTTGAAACAATAAACATGATAAAGCTATACAATCTTGATATTCGTACAGTGACTTTAGCCTTAAGTTTACGTGATTGTATAGCTGATGATGTTAATACTGTTTGTAAAAAAATTCACGATAAAATCATTAAATATTCAAAAAATTTAGTTGAATACGCAGATGAATTAGAAAATGATTATTCTATACCAATAATAAATAAAAGAATCGCAATCACACCAATTTCTATTATTGGAGAATCGTGTCAAAATCCGGATTATATTAAAATAGCTCAAACATTAGATAAGACTGCAGAAGAAGTCGGTGTAAACTTTATAGGCGGTTTTTCTGCACTAGTCGAAAAAGGCTTTACAAAAGGCGATGAATTATTAATAGAATCAATTCCAAAAGCATTATCGACAACAGAACGGCTTTGTGCATCTGTAAACTTAGCCTCATCTAAAGCCGGTATAAATATGGATGCTGTGTTAAAAATGGCTGAAATAATAAAACAAACGGCAGATTTAACAAAAGACGGAATAGGAGCTGCAAAACTTGTATGTTTTTGTAATTCTGCTAGTGATAATCCTTTTATGGCCGGTGCTTATTGTGGTTATGGGGAGCCGGAATGTGCATTAAATGTTGGGGTTTCAGGCCCTGGAGTTGTTAGAGCAGCTATAGAATCAATGCCACAAAATGCTGATATGAGTGAACTTTCAAATAGAATTAAACAAATAGCGTATAAAATAACAGCAACCGGAGAACTTATTGGAAGAAAACTTGCAAAAAAATTAGACATACCATTTGGTGTAATTGATTTATCATTAGCACCGACACCGGCACAAGGTGACAGTGTTGCCGGAATATTTCAAGCAATGGGTCTTGAACATGCAGGAGCACACGGAACAACTGCCGCACTGGCAATGCTTAACGATGCAGTTAAAAAAGGCGGTATAATGGCAAGTTCACATGTAGGAGGGTTATCCGGAGCATTTATTCCTGTATCAGAAGATTCAGGAATGATTGAAGCGGCCTCAAACGGTTATATCACATTTGATAAACTTGAGGCGATGACATCTGTTTGTTCTGTCGGACTTGACATGATAGCTATTCCGGGAGATACCCCTATTACAACTATTGCAGGAATAATTGCCGATGAGATGGCTATAGGAATGATTAATAAAAAAACAACGGCCGTAAGACTTATTCCGGTTGCAGGAAAAACTGTAGGTGATAAAGTTGTTTACGGTGGACTTATGGGAGAAGCTCCTATAATGGCGGTTAATACTCTTTCTTCAGAAAAATTCGTAAAAAGAGGCGGTAGAATTCCTGCTCCAATACATAGTTTAAATAATTAAGGATTAACATATGACAAAAACATTAAATGAATTTTCAAACTCTTTGAAAGAGTTTATAGCAAGTAATCAAGACTCACACTCCGGACAAAACAACAAACAACGTTACAACAATTTAAAATTTGATATTGTTGATCCTAGAACATCCAAAACTCCCCAAATTTTAATAAGTCTTGGAATGTCTGAGGCGACTTTCAATGTAATTACGGGCGAAAAGACATCAGGTGGCCTAGGTCCTGATGAAAAATACGTTTATCGCTGGATAGATAAAGGTTCTAATAAAGAAGAACTTAGAGAACTTCTAAAAGAAGCACAAAAAAATGTTGGAAAAGCTAAATAATAACTATTGATTTTTCATAGATTTAGCACGTAATTGTCTATGATATGTTATGGCAAATCTATGGGCCTCATCACGTATACGTTGGAACAGAAATAGAGCACTTGAATTTCTAGGCAATATTACAGGCTTTGACTTTCCCGGTAAAAAAACTTCTTCATTTTTCTTTGCTAGACTCACTACATCAATATTATTTATGCCTAAATCTTTTATTATTTGCATTACACTTGACAGTTGGCCTTTACCTCCGTCAATTATAATTAAATCAGGTTTTTCCCATTTTTTTTCACCTAGATGCGTTAGCCGCCTGGTTAAGACTTCTTTCATTGAAAGAAAATCATCCGGTTTACCTTCAGTAGAATTTACTTTAAACTTCCTGTACTCTGATTTTTTTCGTATACCATTTACAAAAGTAACCATTGAAGCAACTGTATTTGTCCCCTGAATATGTGAAATATCATAACATTCCATTCTATGCGGGAAATTTTTAAGATTTAATTTTTCTGCCAAATATGACCCGATTTCATTAAAATCATCTCTAATTTTTGCCATTTTGGTAATTTTAGCATTTTGAAGTACAACATTTGCATTTTTATCAGCAAGCATTTGTAATTCTTTTCCTTGAACTGATTTACCGTAACTTATTTTGATTTTCTTTTGTGCCAAAATTTGAAGCCATTCTTCATAAAGGGCTTTATCTCCTACAGCCTCAAGCTCATTTGATACAATTTTATCAGGATAACCCAATGTCAAGGTACTGTAATATTCTTTAAAAAATGTTGCAAAAAATTCGGTTTTATCTTCTTCTTCGACAAAATACACAAAATCTTTTTTGTCTATTAAACGTCCTTCTCTTATCATTAAAATTACTATTGCAAATATTCCTTCATCACTTGCAAGCGAAATAACATCCTCATTAAGTTTAGTATTTTCATAAACTACTTTTTGTTTTTCTAATGTTTTTTTCAAATCGAAATAACTGTCACGCAACCTGGCCGCTTTTTCAAATTGAAGGCTGTCAGAATATTTTTGAATTTGTTCCATTAATTGTTTCATCAATTCTGATTGTTTCCCTGACAAAAATAACTCCGCCTGATGGACTACAGCCTTATATTCTTCACTTGTTACTAAATTTTGACAAGGTGCCAAACATCTTCCAATCTGATAATAAAGACAAGGACGATCTTTAAATTTAGGAGTTTTACACTGTTTTAACGGAAAAATCTTCTTTAAAAAATCTAACGTTGAATGCATAGCCCTTATATCAGTATATGGGCCATAATAACGACCTTTTTCAGGATTTAGATTTTTTTTACGCACTATGGAAATTCTTGGAAAATCTTCATCCGTAACTAAAAAATACGGATATTTTTTATCATCTTTTAATAATATATTGTAACGGGGCTTATGCTTTTTAATCAAATGACTTTCTAAAATTAAGGCTTCGACCTCTGTATTTGTGATTATATATTCTAATCTGTCTATCTGGGAAACCAAAACCTGAACTTTTACACTATCATGTTTTTTGGTAAAGTAACTTTTAACCCGTCGCTTTAAAATCTTAGCTTTTCCAACATAAATTATCTCATTATCTTTATTATAATAAATATAACAACCCGGTAATGATGGTAATAGTTTTAAACTCTCTTTTAATCTCTCATTCATATCTATAATATTATATAATTTTCAAAAAATTCCTGCAATATTTATTTCAAATCATCAAATTTATTATATAATTAAATTATGGATAAAAAAATATCTGATAAAGTTATTAATAGATTAACATTATATCATTGTATACTACAAGATTTTCTTAATAAGGGCGAAACCTATATATCTAGCGGTCAAATTGCGGCTCTATTAAACATTGATGATTCTCAAGTTAGAAAAGATATTAGTATTCTTAATAACTCTGGAAAATCTAGAATAGGTTATATTGTCAAAGAATTAAAAAAATCTATTGAATCAACATTAGGCTTTTCCAAAACAAAAAAAGCTTTCATAATCGGGGCGGGAAATCTTGGAATGGCACTTGCAAAATATGATAATTTCACAAATTACGGGTTAAATATTATTGCATTATTTGATAATGACAAAAAAAAGATTGGAACTACAATAAATAACAAACTTTTAATACTGGATGTAAATAAACTTCCAAATCTTGCTCGAAAAAATAATGTTGACATTGCTATTTTAACTGTTCCCGGACAGTTTGCACAACAAACTGCAAATTTTTTAGTTTCAGCTAACATAAAATATATTTGGAATTTTACTCCTACTGTTTTATGTGTACCTAAAGACGTACAGGTTTGGAATGAGAATTTAATGGGCAATTTCCTGCAATTCACTTATAACATTTAGATTATATAAATGTCTTAAACCTTCCAATGTTAATGTAGGATTTATATAATCAAAAGGTCTTTCCAAATAATTTGCAATTAGTCCTGAATATCCGCCGGTCGCAACTAAAACTGCTTTTTGCCCTAACTCTTTTTCACACTGCTTCACAAGTCCGTCTATCATACAGCCGGCCCCTCTTATTACTCCTGACAAAATAGCATCAACAGTATTATGTCCTATTGCTTTCGATGAAATAGCCACATCTATACGTGGCAATTTTGATGTAAATTTATTCAAAACATTCATTTGTAATTTTAAACCAGGTGCAATTATACCGCCAATAAATTCTCCATCCGAATTTATTATGTCAAAGGTTGTAGCTGTTCCAAAATCCACAACAATTGTAGGCTTTTTATACAAAATATATGCTCCTGCTGCATTTGCAATTCTATCAGCTCCTACTTCATCAGGAAAATCTGTTTTTATTTTTACGCCTGTATTTATTTTGTTTGTCAAAAATATTGGCTTTATATTAAAAACATTTTTCACTGCATTAGTAAATTTATCATTTAATTCTTCTACTACAGAGCCTATTATACATCCTTTAATTTTAAAATCTTTAAATAACGATTTTAAAAGGACTTCGTATTCATCCTGAGATAAATCTTTATCTGACGCAAGCCTGAACTCTTCGACTAATGCCTCACTATCAAAAAGTCCAAGTGTTATATTTGTATTCCCTATATCTGCTGTTAATAACATAAAAAAGTCCCTTTGCAGGGACTATTTTATAACAAAC
Organism: Candidatus Gastranaerophilales bacterium; assembly: GCA_944323365.1. Lineage (GTDB taxonomy): Bacteria > Cyanobacteriota > Vampirovibrionia > Gastranaerophilales > Gastranaerophilaceae > SIG32. The sequence continues at coordinate 35,254 of CALUSG010000050.1, read as the reverse complement.
AAATAATTTTGTAAAACTTATGCATTTTGCGTATCTGTCCAAACACTGTTACCCGGAGTACTTACATACCCATCAGGATTTGCATTATATGCTACAAAAGCTGATTGCGTTGATTGCTTTACTTTATCCTTCTTTAAAGGATCTGATAATGAATATGCTGTATACTTATCATCAAAATTATTAAACTTTACTTCGCTAATTCTGTCATTCATAATTATACTCCTCGTTAATATACTATATACATATAAAGTATTTATTTAACAAAGAATTGCCTTAAAAAGATAAAATCTTTACATTTATTTACAATCGAATAATTTATGTTGTAATTGAATGGCAGTTTTAGTTCTAGCAAGGCCACCCAGAGAGCTTTCTTTCAAAGCCGGTGACATCAATTGTCCTGTCTGATCCATAGCATCAACAACTTCATCAATCGGAATTTTAGATTCAACACCTGACATAGCAAGTTCACTAGCGGTCATAGCAATGATAGCCATAAAAGGATTACGTTTAAAACATGGAACTTCTACAAGCCCACAAACAGGATCGCAAGTCAGCCCTAAAATATTTTTCAAAGCAAGTGCAACAGCATTAAGTACTTGTTGCGGAGGTCCGCCTAAAAGCTGGGTAACAGCACCCGCTGCCATTGCAGCGGCAGCACCGCATTCAGCTTGACACCCTGCAACTGCACCTGCTAATGCAACTTTGGCAGATATAATTCTACCGATTTCTCCTGCAGTTATTAAAGCATTTACTTGACGTTCTTCTGATATATTAAAATCTTCTGCAACCGCAATTATTACAGATGGGACAATACCGCAAGAACCGGCAGTAGGACAAGCTACAATTTTTCCCATTCGGATGTTTTCTTCGCTGGTTGCCAGTGCATATGTAGTAATTTTTTCAAAGGTTTTACCAAATACTGCGGGTCTTTGGGCAAAACGCTTTTGTAATTTATCACAATCATTTCCGCACATACCGCTCATTGACATCTCTGTTGATTGTAGCCCCGTTTTTATTGCTTCTTTCATTGCGTGCAGACTCTCTGTCGCACATTTTCTAACCAAGTTTACAGGAACCTCGCACCAATCAGATTCATATGCCTGAGCTATCTGCCATATGCGTTTTCTTCTTGCATTACATTCTGCTAATAATTGTTCAAATGTATTAATACTTTTATCCATCTATCGTACCAATTTTCTTTATATAACTTACAAAATAAACTTTATCAATCTTTTTTACACCATCTATAACTTCATCATCTAAATCACCGTCTATACAAATACACATAGAGGCTTCTTCACCTTTTGCATATCTATCACAATGAAGTGAAGCTATATTTATATTCTTTTTTTGAATTAAATCGGTCACTTTTGAAATCATACCGGGAACATCTTCATAAACGAGCATTAACGTATTCAATTTACCTGTTAATTTTACAGAAAAATCATTAATTTTTCGTACACAGACCTCTCCTGCTCCAACAGATTCGCCATATATATGCATATCATCATCAAAAATAAAATCAACTGAATTAGGATGCTTTTTAAAATCTTCACCGTATTCAAATTTATATTGAATATTTTTAGCTAATACATCATCAAAAATATTTTTTATTCTTCTGTCATCTACATCCAAACCTAATACTCCGGCTAAAAGTCCTTTTTCCGTGCCATGACCTTTACCTGTTTGAGCATATGAATTATACAGTTTAAATGTAACTTTCTTGGGGTCTTTAGCGTAAATATTTCTTGCCAGTAATCCTAATCTTACTGCCCCGGCTGTATGCGAACTTGATGGTCCTATCATTATCGGCGATATTATATCAAATATTGCAGTCTGTTTCATAAAAATCTCCTAAAAGAATTATACAACAAAAGTTTTAATCTTTGTAAATTATTATTATCGATTAAGCAATAATTAATTGCAAAAAGTTTTTATATATATGTGTAGTTAAATTAGGAGTGTTATGTTTAGTCCTGAACTTATGAAATTTTTAATTAATTATCAAAAAGATGATTTTAAACCGGTTGAATCAAAAAAAGAAATACCTTTTGATACTAAAAACGGCAAACGTCTTGCTGAAATATTTTTGACAATTAATGAATAGTTGGTTATTTAAAACTATAGACAAAAATCTCACATTTTGTTATTCGCAAAAAAAAGAGCCTTAATATTAAGACCCTTTGGAATAACTTTTGATCATTCCTCGTAAATAGTGTGAAGTGTAGTGTGTGTGCTTAAAATCTTTGTTGATTCCTCAATTTTAAGCTTTCCTCGTGTTATATTTATATAAAAAATTTTGAGTATATATTATTGCCATACTTTTTATCTAAAACTAACAATTGTTACAAAAATTCATAATTAATAGTCTAACTATATATTTTTAATAAAAAAACAGTTATTATAGACATATAAATGAGGAGATTTATAATATGAATATATTAATTTCAAACGATGATGGAATAGCGGCCAACGGAATAAGAGCATTAACAGAGGAATTAGCAAAAAGTTATGATGTATATGTAGTTGCACCAGATAGAGAAAGAAGTGCAGCCGGACATTCCTTAACGCTTCATACACCATTAAGAGTTGAAGAAATTGAGGATACAAAATCAGGAGCCAAACGCACTTGGGTAACAAACGGAACGCCTGGAGATTGTGTAAAACTAGGAATTAATGCTATTTTAGCTCCTGAGGAGCAACCTGATTATGTTATTTCAGGAATAAATCACGGACCGAATCTAGGCTCAGATATTCTTTATTCAGGAACCGTAAGCTGTGCGATGGAAGGTGCAATGCTTGGTGTCCCGAGTATTGCAGTATCATTAGCCAGTATGCATTCAGAATACGAAGATTTCAAATATACAGCTAGATTTATTTCATCTCTGCTTGTTAAACTTAAAGATTTTCAATTTCCTCCAAAATCTTTATTGAACGTCAATGTTCCGGCATTAGAGGATGACGACATTTTGGGGATTGCAATAACTGAACTTGGCAGAAAGATGTTTACGGACAATTATGAAAAAAGGATTGATCCTAGAGGCAAAGTATATTACTGGATGGCGGGAGAACTAATTAGCGAACCGTCTACTGCCAATACCGATATTGCTGCAGTTAGAAATAATAAGATTTCTATAACTCCAGTTACTTTTGAGATGACTAGAAAAGAAACTATGTCTGATTTAAGCAACATACTTTGCAAATCAGATAGCTGCGATTGGATTTAATTATTCAATTATAACTCTTGCTGGAAAATTGTTTTTTAATAAATCATTTGCAACACTTTGGGCTTTTTCTCTCGATGAGAAAGAGCCTACTTGTAAAGTATATGCAGCACCTATATTTTTAACAAAAGGCTGAATATTTAATCCTGCTTCTTGAATAATACCTTTAGCGACTTCTGCTTGTTCTGCAGTTGCATAATAGCCTACTATAACTTTCGCATTTACAGCCGGTTGACTTACGGCTGCTGGTTGTGCAGCTTGTTCTGTTGCTGGCTTATGCTCCGTCACAGTATTTTGTTCTGCAACAGGTGGCTTTTCTTCAACTTTCTTTTCGGAAGGTTCTAAAACTATTACCTCTGTATCATCATCTTTAACTTCTTTTTTGTCAGGTAAAACAACTTTTTCCTCAAGCTCAGGAGAAAAAACTTCGTCTGATACGCCTGCATTATCCTCCATCTGAATAATTCTTAATCTCTCATCGACATTACCTTTGGCTATATCATCTGTAACGCTCTCATCGCCGGTATTATTTCCTATTGAAACATCAACATCCGGTGAAAGCTGCTTTGCTATACCTAAAAATATTAATAGCATTACAAAAAATGCTGATACAAATAATATTATTCCTTCATTAGGATTTTTTTCTAATTTCTTTTTATATTCTTTATAACTGATATGAGGGGTTTTTTCATATTTTTCTTCGTCTTCGTAAATCATTTTACACTCCTCTTACTTTTGTCGATGCCAATATTATATCATCAATTTCTTCTGAATATTTTGTCATTATTTCTATTGCTAAATCCTCTATGTCATTTATACCTAAATCGTTTTTTAACCCGCACGCATTAACCGGAGCATTTTCAGAATTTATATTTATTCCGGTGTGTATCAATATAGAAGTTAATGATTTTGTTGCGATAGACACTGTTAATTTTTTATTATTTACAAACAAATCATCACCGCTTCTAGTTAGTTGTATTCCTCGTTTTTCCAGTGCTTCTTTTATTATACAAATCAATAATCTCTGTCTGAAAACTCCTTCAGTTAATTCCACGTTAAATTGTTCTGTTATAAAACTCAACATATTTTTACTATATATGGGCTCATTATTTATTACGTCTTCAATATCTACCATTTCTGATAATTTAACATTGCACTCACCCATAAAAGCTACTATAGCATCACCCTGGAGTTTAAAATTTTTATAAATCCAATGGGGCGATAACTGCCATCCTTCATATTTAATTTCTTTATCTATTAATAACGTTTTCATGAAAATAGTATTTTTATATATTTTGTATCATTGTTTGCTAACAAAGCTTTTTTTAATCTTAAACACGATTCACATTTGCCGCAGTGTTTTCCATCGTTTTTGTAACAGCTCCATATATATTCAATTGGTATAGAATAATCTAAAGCTTGCCTTACTATATCATTTTTATCGTAATTAAGCAATGGTGTCAAGACTTTAGGATGTTTAATAGTTGAATACTCAAATTCTTGATTAATTCTTTCTATAAATTCAGGAGTATTATCCGAAAAAGTTTGTGCTTCCTCTTTATTTGCCCCTATAATTATGAAATCATATCCATAACTATCAGCATAACAGCCTGCAATATTTAAGAAAAGTCCATTTCTATTAGGAACCCATACAGCTTTTGATGAATATTCAAAATTTTTAATATTTGTTGGAATTTCTTCATCGCTTACTAATGCAGTTTGCGTTATATCTTTTAACCAATCTAATTTTATTATTTTTATATCAATATTATAGTAGTCACTTATTTTTTTTGCCGCAGCTATTTCATATTCGACTGATTTTTGCCCGTAATCGAATGTTAAAGCCAAATCAACATTATAATCATTTTTAGCTATAGCCAAACTAACAACAGAATCTAGCCCGCCTGATAGAAGAACTAAAGATTTAGTCATTTTCATATTCCTCTATCATATATTTTGCTTCTTGCTTCAAATTTTGCGGATATACGGGAAGACTTACAACTTCATCCAAAATATCACGGCCCTCAATATTATATAAAGCTATTAATGCATTTTTTCTTACTTCTTCATCTTTATCTTCCAAACACTCTTTAATAGCCTCAACAGCTTTTGGGTGATTACTTTCCATCAATGCTTCTATCGCATTTATTCTTATTTGCGGAGATTCATCAGCTAAAGATGATTTAAGTGCATAAAAAACTCTGTCATTATTTTCTAAACGTAATTTTGCCAATGCTTCGATTACCCGTTCTTTTAAAAACGTGAATTTATTCATCAAACCCTGTTTAGTTTCCAAAATAGTAACAAGAGGATCAACAGCTCTCATATCACCTAAAAGCCCTAATGCAGATGCTGCAGACTCACGTAAATATACAGATTTTTCTTCTTCATCTTTAACAACATCAATCAATGGAGCTACCGCATATTTATCTCCTATTTTACCAAGAGCATCCGCACAAGATAGTCTAACCTTATAATTTTCATCTTTATTATTTAGACAATATAATAACGGAGTCACCGCACTTGTATCTTTGTAGTTTGCAATTGCTTTTGCACACATTGAACGTACGTTTATAAATTTTTCTTTTAACTCATTTTGTTGATTATCAAACCGCATTAACAACAAGTCTACTAAAAGTGGAAGCGTTGTTTTATCCCGGTAATTATCCGTTAAACGAATAACCGCTGACAATATTTCCGGAGTTTTTGAATTTGATAATATATAATTATAAATTGCAATTAAATCTTCATCTGAATATTCTTGATTTAAGGCCTCAATATTTTTTATGACCATATTTGCATCAACGTCTTCAAATAAATTACATTTTTTTGCAATTAAATCGAAATCCAACATAATTCTCCTGTCCATAATATACAATAAAAACTTTATTTGAGCAAGCAAGTTATTTTTTTATGCTAAAATCAAATTATGAACAAATACAAAGCAGAAGTAGTTGTAAGACTAAAATCAACAATAAAAGATATAAAAGCTGAAACGCTTAAACAAGCCGTTAATAATATAATGACCGTAAAAAATTTACAATGTTCTGTGGGCAATATTTATAAATTAGAATTTGAAGCTGATTCAAAAGCTTCAGCTGAAAATATAATACATACAATATCTGAAGAGATTTTATCAAATAGTGTTATAGAAGAATATGAAATAAAATGGTAAAAGCCGGTATAATAAAATTTTTAGGGACAAATTGTGAACAGGATACCAAACATGCCTGCGATTATTTAGGATGGAACAGTGAATATATTTGGCAAAATGATATAATTAAAAAAAAATACGATGTAATATTTTTACCCGGAGGATTTTCTTACGGTGATCATATATCGTCAGGAAGAATAGCAAAATTAACATCCGCTGTAAAATCGCTACCCATAGGCAAAACTTTAATTGTTGGTATATGTAATGGTTTCCAAATATTAACAGAAGCTAAATTGCTTTCCGGAGCTTTAACATACAATGAAAATCTCCACTTTATTTCAAAAATAACAGATTTGGAATTTCAAGGACAAATCATCAAACTTCCGATTGCACATCATCAAGGTAATTATACAGGTATTGGCAATGAAGAAATTATTATGAAATACAAAAATAATGAAAATGGTTCTGATGACAGAATTGCAGGAATTTATAACAGAGAAAACAAAATAATCGGAATGATGCCACATCCTGAAAGAGCAGTGTTTGATGAATTAGGATTGACAGACGGCAGAAAGGTTTTTGAATTTATTAAAAATGAAATATAAAAATTACATAACTAAAAAATTACATAGAGAACCAAACGACTTTGAATTACATCTTTTTAGTGCAACATACTCAGAACATTGCGGCTATTTACATTCAAAAACTTTATTAAAAGAATTACCAAGACAAAATGCTATTTTTTATGATGAAAATGCAGGCGGGATAAAAATAGGCAATCATGCAATCCTTTTTAAAATGGAATCACATAATCATCCATGTGCAGTTGAACCTTTTAATGGTGCTGCGACAGGCATAGGTGGAATTGTAAGAGATGTTTTAGCAATGAATGCACGTCCGATTGCTTTATGTAATTCACTTAAATTTGGGGATAACAAAAGAATTATAGAAGGTGTTGTTGAAGGTATTTCAAATTATGGAAATTCTATCGGGGTGCCGACAATATCTACTGAAGTTTTATACAATAAAGCTTTTACGGATAATCCTCTCGTAAATGTCACCTGCATAGGTATAGCTAAATACAAAGACATTCTAACTTCTAATAAAGCTAAACCGGGATTAAAACTTTTGCTTGCAGGTTCTCCTACAATGAAGGACGGAATGGGAGGAGCAAGCTTTGCCTCAAAAAAACTCGGCAATAAAAAAAATGAAGATAAATTATCAATCCAAATTGCTAATCCTTTTATGAAAAAAAAGCTTATCGAGGCCTGCCTTGAAATATTTAATAAAAAACTGGTTGTATCTTGCCAGGACTGCGGTGCTGCCGGAATTTTATCTTCTACATCTGAAATAGCTTTTAAAAGCAATGTCGGAGTCTTAATCGATTTAGATAAAATACATATCGGAGATAAATCAATAAAAGGCTTTGAGATTATGCTTTCTGAAACCCAAGAAAGAATGCTTTTTGTTGTTGAACAAAATTCTATTAATAAAATAATATCTATACTTAAAAAATATGAACTTGATTATTCTGTTATTGGAGATGTTATTGAACAAAAAAATTATATAGTACAAAGTAAAAATACTATTCTTGCAAATATTCCAACTGACATTCTAGTAACACCGCCGGACATTCAACCTGATTTTACATATAAAAAAAATCATGATGACGAAGTAACTTCAATAAATAATAAATCAATTTATGAACGATATGATCATACTGTTGGTACTCGTACAAAACTTGCTCCAAATATTAATCCGCAATTTAATGTGCTGAAAATTTGGGAAGAAAACTGTGATTTAGCTGTTTATACATTTTCTTCTAATGCAAAAAACACTTATAAAACTTTAATCAATGCCGCAAAATTTCTTAAAGCAAAAGGTTTTACCCCTGCTGGAATTACAAATTGCCTGAATTTTTCGAACCCTGAAACTCCTCCTACTATGTGGGAATTCAAAAAAACAATTTTTGACATTAAAAAAGCTTGTACTGAAATAAATATTCCAGTCTGTTCAGGGAATGTTTCTTTCTATAATGAAAGCTCAAATTCAAAAATTATTAATACACCTTCTTTCACAATGATTGGTTTAAGTCGTTTTTAATTTTGTTTTTGCTGAGCCTTTTCTTCACTCTTTCTGTGCAAATAAGCACCAAGCTTATTTGCCGGTTTCATTACTAATACCGGAACAACGTATCTGTATACCATACCGAATACAAATAATGATTTTAAAACTCCCATACCGTCTATTAATGTAGTTAAATGTTTGTTTTTCAATACATCAAGATTAAAATCTCGAATGTTTTTATAACTAACTTGCTCTGCTACATGTTGCAAGTTTGGTTTTCTTGCCCCTTTATATGTACCATCTGCAATTGATAATGCAATTTTTCTATTTAAATTATCAATTCTTCTATTTTTAACAATATACCATTTTTGCATAAATTTATTTAAATTTGCAGGATTCCAATCACCAAATGTTCTTATTCTTTTTGCTTTAGGATTATCCAATAAATAATTTGCAGCAAAACGTGTTGTGACTCCATCCCACCACTTAGCCAGTTTACCATCTATCAAATAAGCACCCGCTGTAGAAATTGCCCAGGTCATCATATCATTTATGGCAAGTGTTTTACGTTTTTCTTTGTCTAACTTATCATTTTGCAATGTTCTTATAGTATACATACCCGAAATAAGAGTTGCACCGACTGCAGACATATGTGTTGTCATATTCTTTACATTTTTAGTTTTATCTAAAAACCATTTTGCAAAATTGCTTCTATAAAATCTTTTATAATAATTATCCGCAATCCAATCAGTAAATTTATCATACTGTTTATAAACAGGGTTAAATAATTTTGATTTAAAATTCGTTCCGCCTGTAAATGGCACTTTAGCTTTTCCATAATTATAATTTGATGAATTATAGGTGTTATTTGTTTGTAATCTTATCTGCATTATTTAACACCTCCCTGGAACTTTTCAAAAACCTGTTTATCAATAAATTTCTTAGCGAAATCATTATTCTGTACATCTTGTTTGTTTGCTTTTTTCTCCCATCCAAACACATATTTTAAAATTGGAGGGATTAAAGCTATTGTTAGCATTGCTTTTGGTATTCCTAAAACTATTGAATCAGGAATCATCTGTGCCATCTTACTTATCTTTTTATATGGTGTTGATTTTTCAAGTTTTCGACGGCCTATTTCTTTGACTCCGAATAAATTTTCTAATCCGCTTAGATATTCTTTAGGATTAGCTTTAATCTTTTTAAATGCAGCATCAAACGGGGCCATTACTATTGATGAAACGACAAAACCTATAACAGCAGATGAAATAGCATGGGCAGCTGCATACATACTATCTTCTCTATCTTTTTTCCCTGCCATTGCCATATTTGTCGCCGGTCTGAATACACCTGCTACAACTAATGCAACAAGTGCCTGTGCAACTACTGTCTTTTCTTCAAAAACATTTAAAAGTTTTTGAAATTTTTCAGCTCTAAATATCTTATCCCCAAATTTGTTACCTAAGTTATTAAAAACCTTAGCGGCAGCCTTGCTTTTACTCGCTCCGCTGCCGCTAAATGCTACACTATATCCCGTATTCAGTCCTACACTATACTCCTTTTCCACCGCCGAAGGATATTTTATATTGTAATCCTTCTTTAGTGAAGTATCGTACTGTACTGAATGTATTTTCATATTCCACCTTATCTTATATATTTATTTTAAACCAAAGCAAATTTTTTTTTGCTAAATCTTTTAAAAAACTTTACAAATAATATTTTTTCTATACTAAATTGCAATCATATCAATATTATAACAACTTTACAATTAGTGTTTTGATTACACTATTAAACATCTAATGCTAAATCTAAAGTAGGAGCTTTTGCTACAATAGCACTTGACGAAATGATATCTACACCGCAAGAAGCAATACTATTTACTGTATCTAAGTTAACATTACCGCTGGCTTCGACAATAGCTTTATGATTAATTAATTGACATGCTTTTTTCATTGTATTTATATCCATATTATCAAGCATAATTATATCAACATTTGATTTTAAAGCTTCTTCGACTTGTTCTAGTGTATCGCATTCGACTTCAATTTTATGAGCATGAGAAATATTATTTTTTAACAAAGAAACAGCTCTTGTAATTGAACCAGCAAGTCTTATATGGTTATCTTTAATCATTGCACAGTCTGACAAATTAAATCTATGAAGAGAACCGCCGCCAATTTTAACAGCATACTTTTCAAATGCTCTAAAGTTAGGTGTTGTTTTTCTTGTATCCACTATTTTAGCCGAATAAGCACCTATGGCCTCTTGGTATTTTTTCGTTTCAGTTGCAATTCCTGACATTCTTTGAATATAATTTAACGCAACTCGTTCTCCTGTTAAAATATATTTTGCAGGTCCTTCTATATCAGCTATCTTATCGCCTTTACTAATTCTATCTCCATCTTTAAAATGGAATTTTATTTTAATATCGTTAGATAAAATTGCAAACACCATTTTAAACACATCACAACCACAAAGGATTCCATTACTGCGAGTATTTAGTGCTCCTTTTAAATAATCTGTTTCATTTGCCAAACTATCGGTTGTTATATCTCCAAAGCCTATATCCTCTTTTAAAGCTTCTTTAACATGGTCATATATATAAAAACTATCTAACAAAACTCAATTCTCCTTCTGCCTTGGTAATCAAACTATGAACTCCTGTTTCATTCGTATCAACATAATCAAGACGATAATGTGCTCCACGTGATTCTTTTCTATCTAAAGCAGCCATAATAATTAATTTAGAAACAATAAGCATATTTTTAAATTCGTATTCTTCTTTATTTAAACATTTAACACTTCTTGGGAATTTTTTAGATAAACTGCTAATCTCTTCCAACGCTGTTGTTAAAGTTTTTTGACTTCTTAAAATACCTGCACCACGCCACATTATATCTTGAAGTTCATGTTTTAAAATATCTATGTCAATTTCTTCCATCAACAAATCTTTTGAATATTTATCAATTACAGCTTTTAAGTCAGAATCTATTTGTTTTGGAGTTTTTAATTCTTTATTCTTCAAAACATCCGCAACCTTAAAGGCACATACCACACATTCTAAAAGTGAATTACTTGCGAGCCTGTTTCCGCCATGCAATCCTGTAGAAGCAACTTCACCAATAGCATAAAGGCCTTTTATCGACGTTTCGCCCTCCAAATTAGTTTTTACGCCTCCCATAGAATAATGAGCAGCAGGTGCAACCGGAATAAAATCATGAGCGATATCTATACCATTTTCTGAACAAATCCTGGATATATTAGGAAATCTTTCAGCCAATTTTTCTTTAGGAATACAAGTTGCATTTAAATATACATGATCGACTTTATTTTTAATCATTTCATTGTAATTAGCACGAGTAACAATATCTCGTGGGGCTAATTCACGATTTTCATGATATTTGTACATAAACTCAATACCATCAGCATCAACAAGCTTTGCCCCTTCGCCTCTTACTGCCTCGGAAATCAAAAATCTATTTTCATCGCCGTCTATTGCTAAAGCTGTCGGATGGAATTGTATAAACTCTAAATCTCTTAAAACCGCTCCGGCATTATATGCAAGGGCAATACCATCACCCGTTGCTACCGCAGGGTTTGTTGTATATTTAAATAACTGTCCTAATCCGCCTGTTGCTAAAATTACAGCAGAAGAATATATAGTTTCATACTCTTTTGTTAAATCATTAAAAACAATCAATCCTTTACATTCTTGTTTTGAATCAATCAATAACTCAACGGCAACTGTCTGTTCATAAACATCTATATTAGGATTTTCTGATACATCTTTTGTCAGGACTTTTTCAATCATTTTACCTGTAGCATCACCGCCTGAGTGAAGAATTCTTCTTACGCTGTGTGCTGCTTCTTTTGTAAAACAAAGATTGTTATTCTCATCTCTGTCAAATTCAACCCCAAATTTCAGTAAATCTTTTACAACAGCATCGGAGTTTTCGGAAATAAATTTGACCGTATTAAATTCACTCAGCCCTGCACCTGCTTTTATGGTATCCGTTATATGAGATTCAGTTGAGTCAGATTTATTATCCTTCATAACTGCAACCATACCGCCCTGGGCATACCTTGAATTACTCTCACCTAATTTTGACTTTGTAATCAACAATATACCATCATGCAAATGCGTTTGCTGTTCTATTTTTAAAGCTGCATATAAACCTGCGATGCCGCTGCCTATTATTACGACTGAATATTTGGAGTATTTCATTTCTCATCCCTTTTTCTTATCTACAACATTGTAAACCAAAAAGAATGAAATTTCTACCCTATGATGTTTAATTTTTTATTAAGATTTAAAACTTTATAGGATAATCGTCAGGAATTTTCCAGCCATTGCGTCTGATAAGCTCAGCACAAGCAAGCCCTCTGCCCGTGGCTGAGCAGTCTGCTTTTATTTCCTCATCCGTATAACCGCTTCGACGCGGGAATACAGACTTCCCTGAAACATATTCAAATACAAAAACATCCTGTCCAAATTTATTTGGAGGCGCAGATGCATTTAAATCCACAATTATAATACTTGTATCAGATTTTGGAAGCCCGGTCGCATCCGATACAGTATATAAACAAACAATATATATAAATCCGTCCATTCCTATAAATGCACGTCTGCTGCCATGTATTACAACCAAATCATCTCTTGTGCCGTCCGGTTTTACAAAAGCAAAATTTGAATCATACCCGCAGTCACTGTAAGTTTCACACATTTTGGATATTTTTAAATAAGGTTTCCAATAATTCACAAAAAACTTCTCAGCATTTTCCGGACTGGCAACCATATTTCCCATTTGGCCGTTTTCAAATTCAGAGCGCACAAATACTTGAGCTAAAGTTGAATTAACTTTTTTTAACTGACTTTCAACAACACTTTTCTTGTAATTAGAAATAAGCGTCGGTATTGTCATTGCAGCTACAACACCTATTATACCTAATGTAATCAATACCTCTGCAAGCGTAAAAGCTCTCTTTAAACTATAATTTCTCATATTTATGTTATAGTTCATATAAGGATACCTGTCAAATCCCGCACTATATCTACTTAGAGAAGATGCCCCCCCCCGTTTTCAAATTTTTTCATGTACTTCATTCGCTTTCTCCTTTTAATATTTACGATACACATTATAAATGATATTCCGATTTTGTGCAACAAATTAAATTCCATTTTAATCCAAATAATGTTTCATAAATATAAAAACAGAATATAGTCTTTTGATTTTGGAAATCAGGGGTTAAATGTGAGCTTTAGAAGTCATATAACATATATAAAGAGGAGGAAAATTATGAATAACCCGCCTATAAAAATATTATTAGTAGAGGATCATAAATTAATGCGCGTAGGTCTTAAATCTTTATTTGAAGAGCTAAGCGAACTAGAAGTAACTTCAGAAGCCCAAAGCGGCAAAGAGGCAGTCGAAAAATATAAAATTACACATCCTGATATAGTTTTAATGGATATAGGCCTACCTGATATTTCAGGGATAGAAGCTACAAAAAAAATTCTTGAAATAAACAATAATGCAAAAGTAATTATCTTAACCTCCCATATAAGTGAAGATGAGGTAATTGCTGCATTAGAAGCCGGAGCATGTGCTTATGTTTTAAAAGACATTAATATAGAAGTATTAAAAATGATTATCAAAACAGTTAAAGAAGGTGCAATGTGGCTTGATCCGCAAGTTGTACCAATTTTAAGAGAAAAAAACTGTGGTGTAATTCCGCCTAGACAAATGTCACGGGCCATGTTTAAAGAACAACATGCAAATCTTACTCAACGAGAATATGAAGTACTAAAACTTATTGTTGACGGTAAATCAAACAACGAAATTGCACAAGAACTTACAATTTCAGAACATACCGCAAAAGCACATGTTTGCAATATTATCCAAAAATTAGTAGTAGATGATAGAACCCAGGCCGCTGTTAAAGCATTAAAAGAGGGTTTAGTTTAATTAAGTTATATTACAGAATATATCATTTTTTCAAATAATTAATTGTTAATTAGTTTTCTTATCGTAAAATGAAAAAGGGATAAATTTTATGATAAGAAAAATAATCAAATTTTTATTTAGTGTACAAAATGATAAAAGAGGGCAAAAATTTATACAAATTTCAGGTATAAAATTTCCGCTAAATTCTGTAATTTTTGAATTAAAACAAATACAGGCTTTTCAAAGATTAACTACTGATATAACAAAAGTACCGAAAGCCGCAGGGATTTTAAGGCTTATACAGGAAGCGGATGCTATTCTTTTACATATAATTACAAAACTTTGCGAACAAAACAATTTAACATATTGGATAAATTACGGAACTTTACTTGGAGCAGTAAGACACAAAGGATTTATCCCCTGGGATGATGATTTAGATATATGCATGTTGCGTGATGATTATGAAAAATTAATAGCCATTATTGATAACCTATTTAAAGGACAAAGATTTGAGTATTCTATAACAGACTGTCTTCGAATTTATTATAAAAATACACCAATCCAACTTGACATTTTCCCATTAGACTATTATTACAAAAATATTGAAACAGAAAAAGAAGAAAAAGAACTGTTTAAAAAAATAGGAAAAGCAAAAAAATATATTAAATATTATAAGAAACGAACAGGAATACCAAATTTTGGGGTAAAAAATTCATATGAAGAAATTAAAAAACTTCGTGATGAAATAGTAATGGAAAATAATATGCCTGATAAAAATGCAAGTATGTTTAGAGCTATAGAAACCAAAGTTTGGCACTTGAGCTATTATAAAAGAGATTGGATATTTCCTTTACAAAGAATAGAATTTGAAGGCAAAAAATATTTTGCCCCGAATAAAATTTCAACAGTATTATTTGAAAATTATGGTGATTATATGAAATTTCCGCCATCAATGACAAAATTGCATAAGGATATACAAAAAAGAATAACACCTTCAACTATAGCAAATATCGAAAAATTTATAGAAACGTATAAAGAGGTTTTAAAATGAAAACATATGCAATAATATTAGCCTCAGGGAAAGGTGAAAGAACCGGTCTTGATATACCAAAACAATTTGTAAAAATTGCAGGGAAAACTGTATTAGAGCACACAATAAACACTTTTGACAAACACACGGGTATAGATGAAATAATAATTGTTTCAAACCCTGATTACATATCTTTAACAGAGGATATAATAAAACGAAACGACTTCAAAAAAGTAAAAAAGATTCTAGCTGGCGGAAAGACAAGACGAGAAAGTTCATATATCGGTGTATCTTCAATAGAAGAAGAAAATGGTAAAGTTTTAATACATGATGCAGTAAGACCATTTTTACAATCAAAAATAATTGACGAATGTATATCCGCACTTGATAGTTATAAAGCTGTAGATGTTGCAATAAACTCTGCTGATACAATTGTAAAAGTGGATAACAAAAATATAATTGAAGAGATTCCCGAACGGAAATATCTAAAACGCGGTCAAACTCCTCAAGCCTTTGAGTTGCAGCTAATCAGGAAAGCACACGAACTTGCAAATAATAACAATATAACCGTCACTGATGATTGCGGTTTAATTGTAAAACTTAAGCTTGCAGATGTTTATGTTATTAACGGCGATGATTTTAACAGAAAAATAACTTATCCGATTGATGTAGCAATAGCTGACAAATTATTTCAATTAAATAGTATCAATGCTCCAAAAAATGATTTATCAAAATTGAAAGACAAAGTTTTAGTAATATTTGGTGCAAGCAAGGGTATTGGTAAAGCTATTTCAGAAATGGCAAAAGATTACGGTGCAAAAATTTATGGTTTTTCAAGAAAAACCGGAGTGGATGTAACAGAATTTAAACAAATACAAAAAGCTCTTGACGAAGTTTATTCAAAAGAAAATAAAATTGACTATATAGTAAATACAGCAGGATTGTTAAGGATGGGAAAACTTAACTGTCGTGAAATTGATGATATAATAGAAGAAGTAAAAATTAATTATATGGGATGTGTAAATATAGCACAATTAGCCCCAAAATATTTAAACAAGGGAAGTCTTATTTTCTTTACCTCAAGTTCATATACAAGAGGCCGAGCATTATACTCAATATATTCATCAACTAAAGCAGCAATAGTAAATCTTACCCAAGCACTTGCTGAAGAATGGGAAAATGAACATATAAATATAAACGTAATCAATCCTGAAAGAACAGCTACTCCAATGAGGCTTGAAAATTTTGGCAAAGAACCTGAAGATACACTTTTAAAAGCCGAAACCGTCGCTGAAGCATGTTTAAATACATTGCTTTCTGATTATACAGGACAGGTAATCGATGTAAAACGGAGATAGTATGACAACAAACCCATTAGTTTCAATCCTTATACCGGTATATAACGCTGAAAAATATCTTGAACAGTGTTTGGACAGTTGTATAAACCAAACATATAAAAATATTGAAGTAATTTGCGTAAATGACGGTTCAACGGACAATTCTTTGGATATACTTAACAAGTATAAAGCAAATGATAACAGAGTTAAAGTATTTTCTCAGGAAAACAGCGGGATTGCAAAAGCTTATGAAAAAGCTGTTAAAGAAGCTCAAGGGGAATGGATTTACCTGTTAGATAATGACGACTGGCTTAATTTAAAAGCTATTGAAAAATTAATAAAATTTGTACGGAATAAAAATTATGATCTTGTTTATTGCAAAAAAATTACTGAATTTATTGATGATACCAAACAATATAAAAAACGCAGAATAAAAGTCTATAAATACAAAACTCTAACGCATAAAAAATTTAATAATTATATGATGCCATATAAATTTTTCAAAAAGTCATTATACAAAAATGTAATTTTCCCTGAAAAAATGTGTGACTATCAAGATAGTTGTCTATCCTGGCAAATTAGTTGTAATGCAAAACAACCGATTGAAACAAATTTAAATGTTTATTATTACAGAGTACGACAAAATTCCGTTTCTCACAAAGAAAAACAATGGGCTATACACTATAAAACATATATGAAAGCATGGAATACTGTCAAAGAATTTTTAATTAAATCAGATATGTGGGAAACCAAAAAATGGCCAGTTTATTACTGGGGAATTTGTCAGCACCGTCATTTTTACAAAAATCACAGGGCAGAATTACCTGCAGAAATAGCTTTTAATAACTTTAAAAATTTTATCAACAGTATTGATGATGATATAAAATTTCTTTTTCATCATAAGGACGAATATTTTATTTTAAAATATTTAGACTTTGAGAGTTGGCAAGAATATCACAAAATTCCATCTTATAACATAATTAAACGCAAATTATTTATAAAACAAAAAAGGAGGGAACTTGAACTATAAATTAATTAATATGAAAGTGTTCGGCGATGAAAGAGGCAAGCTAATTTCATTAGAGAACAATAAAAATATTCCTTTTGCAATAAAAAGAGTTTACTATATTTATGATACAATTCCTGATTTTGAAAGAGGAAAACATGCACATAAAAACTTAGAGCAAATTATTATAGCAATAGACGGGTCTTGTCAATTTGTTCTTGATGACGGTAAAACAAGAGAAGAACTATGGCTTAACCGACCTGATGTAGGATTATACATAGGCAAAAATATGTGGCGAGAAATGAGGCATTTTTCCTATGGTTGTAAATTAATGGTTCTAGCAAATGAATTTTATGATGAAAAAGAATATATCAGAAATTATGATGAATTTCTTAAAAGTTTAAAAAATCAGGAGAAGTCTAATGCCATTTGAATTTGAACCACAAAGAATAAAAGATGTAATACTAGTAAAGCCGAAAGTTTTTGGCGATAACCGTGGATTTTTTATGGAAAGCTACAAGAAATCGGACTTTGCTGCAAACGGAATAAACGTAGATTTTAATCAAGACAACCACTCGAAATCCTCCGCACATGTGTTAAGAGGCTTACACTACCAAGCAAAACCTTTCGGACAAGCAAAACTTGTACGTTGCAGCAGAGGCAGGATTTATGATGTAGCTGTTGATATAAGGCCTAACTCCGAAACCTTTGGACAATATGTTAAAGTTGAATTATCGGAAGACAATAAACATATGCTTTTCATTCCTGAAGGATTTGCTCATGGCTTTGTAGTGTTATCTGATGAGGCTGAACTTTTATATAAAGCAAGCGGAGAATATAATCCCAAAGCAGATAGAGGTATTTTGTGGAACGATAAAGACATAAATATTAACTGGGGAATTGACTTTGATCCTATTTTAAGCGATAAAGATAAAATACAACCTAAACTTAACGAGATAAATAAAGGAGAACTGGAATGAGATTACTGGTAACCGGCGGTGCCGGATTTATAGGAAGCTGCTTTGTAAGGCATATTTTAACAAAACATCCTGATTACAAAATAATTAATTTAGATGCATTAACCTATGCCGGCAACATTGAAAATCTTAATGATGTAAAAAATAACCCGAATTACACATTTGTACACGGAAATATTTGTGACAAACTGCTTGTACGAGATCTCATTTCAGAATGTGATTGTGTAATAAATTTTGCTGCAGAATCACATGTTGACAGATCAATTACAGGACCTGAAATTTTTATTGAAACAAATGTTCAAGGAACTCTAAATTTATTACAAGCGTCTAAAGAATTAGGTGTAGAAAGATTTTTACAGGTTTCAACAGACGAAGTTTACGGAACCCTTGGCAAAACAGGTTATTTTACAGAAACAACTCCTCTTGCTCCAAACAGCCCTTATTCAGCTTCAAAAGCAAGTGCGGATATGCTTGTTCGTGCGTATTATGAAACATATAAAATGCCCGTATTAAACACACGCTGTTCAAACAACTACGGACCATACCAGTACCCTGAAAAATTAATTCCTTTTTTCATTTCACAACTTCTAAAAGGTGAAAAAGTACCTGTTTATGGCGATGGTTTGAATGTTAGAGATTGGTTATATGTTTATGACCATTGTGAAGCTATAGATGTTGTCTTACATAAAGGTCGAATAGGCGAAGTTTACAACATCGGAGGCCATAACGAAAAAACTAATCTTGAAATTACTCATCTAATCCTTGATGCAATGGGCAAGGACGAAAGTTCAATAAAATATGTAGAAGACAGATTAGGCCACGACAGGCGTTACGCAATATGCAATGATAAAATTCAGTCTGAACTTGGTTGGAAGCCATCATTAACATTTGAAGAAGGTATTAAACTTACTATAGACTGGTACCTTCATAATCAAGACTGGATGCAACAAATTGAAGAAAAGAAAGCGAGCATTGTATAATGAAAGTTTTAGTAACAGGTGCAAACGGAATGCTTGGACAAGATTTATGTCCTATTTTGGAAGATGCAGGATGTTTTGTAATTGAAACAGATATTGACACTATGGATATAACGAATTCAGAATCAACAAAGTCTGTAATAACATCTTCTCATCCTGATTTGGTGATACATTGTGCAGCCTATACAAATGTTGATAAAGCTGAAGAAGATCTAGAAACTGCCACAAAAATAAATGTTACAGGTGTGGAAAATATTGCAAAAGTCTGCGGAAGCCTTGATATTCCGCTTGTATATATTTCAACAGACTATGTATTTGACGGAACAAATAAAACTCCATATAAGCCTGATGACAAGCCAAATCCTATTAACAATTACGGATTGACTAAATTGCAAGGCGAAGAAATGGTAAAAAAATACTGTTCTAAATATTATATTGCAAGAACAAGCTGGTTGTATGGCATACACGGCAAAAACTTTGTAGAAACAATGCTTTCACTAAAGGACAAACCCGAGTTAAAAGTTGTTGATGACCAAATAGGCTGTCCTACATGGACAGTTGAACTTGCAAACGGAATTTTAAAGCTTCTGCAAAAACCCTACGGGACATACCATATTTGCGGTTCAGGAAGTACTAGCTGGTATGGATTTGCAAAAGAAATATTCAGACAAAGCAATATAAAAGTAAACTTAATTTCATGTACAACAGATGAATTTCCAAGGCCGGCGAAAAGACCTCACTATAGTGTCATGGACAACGATAAAATCTGCAGAAATTGGGAAGCCGCATTAAATGACTATTTACAACTAAGAATAGAGGAGACCGTATAATGAAAGGAATTATTTTAGCAGGCGGAAGCGGAACAAGATTATGGCCAAGCACAATGACTGTTTCAAAGCAACTATTGCCGGTTTATGATAAGCCAATGGTTTATCACCCTATTTCTGTTTTAATGCTTGCAGGTATTAAAGATATATTAATCATTTCAACTCCTCATGACCTACCTAATTTTAAAAAACTTTTGGGCAATGGCTCTCAATTTGGTATTAAATTTTCATACAAAGAACAACCTAGCCCCGATGGACTGGCTCAAGCCTTTATTTTAGGAGAAGAATTTATAGGAAATGATTGTGCAGCCTTAATTTTAGGTGATAATATATTTTACGGTCCCGGATTTTCAGGAACTTTAAAAAATACCGTAAAAAAAATTGAACAAAATGGCGGTGCGACAGTATTCGGCTATCCTGTAAAAGATCCTCAAAGGTTTGGAGTGGTTGAATTTGATAAAGACGGCAAAGCTGTTTCTATTGAAGAAAAACCTGAACATCCAAAATCATATTATGCTGTAACAGGACTTTATTTTTATGATAATAATGTTATTAATTATGCTAAAAACCTAAAACCATCAGCTAGAGGAGAACTTGAAATAACTGATCTTAACAAAATATATTTAAACAACGGTAACCTAACGGTTGAACTATTAGGTCGAGGCTTTGCTTGGCTTGACACTGGAACTCACGCATCACTTTTAAGAGCAAGCCAATATATACAAACTATTGAGGAAAATCAAGGTATAAAAATAGCATGTCTTGAAGAAGTTGCATACAGAATGGGCTTTGTTACAAAAGATGAATTAAAAAAACAAACTGAAAAATATAAAAATAATGAGTATTATAACTACATAAATAAAATTATTGAATCTTAATAGCAAAAAAAAATATTTAGATGTTTTTTTTAATCAGGAGGATCTTATGCAGCCAGTATTACCAAGAATATATCCAAAAAATATAATGACAAACCCAGTTACAACATTTACACCACAAAGTTTTATTCCAAACATTGCCCCGGGGTCAGCAATTCATCCTCAAGCCAGCATAATAGGAAATGTAACCATAGGGCCTAATGTAAATGTTGCACCATTTGCTTCAATCCGTGGTGATGAAGGGACACCGATATTTATTGGTCAAGGTACTAATGTTCAAGATGGTGTTGT
The DNA here is from genome assembly GCA_944323365.1 of Candidatus Gastranaerophilales bacterium. Classification (GTDB taxonomy): domain Bacteria; phylum Cyanobacteriota; class Vampirovibrionia; order Gastranaerophilales; family Gastranaerophilaceae; genus SIG32. The sequence goes on along the minus strand of CALUSG010000050.1, from coordinate 13,544 downwards.
AATTCACGGCTTAAAAGACGGAAGAGTAAAAAATAATAATATGGAATATTCTGTATTTATTGGAGATAATACAAGCCTCGCCCACCAAGCTCAAATTCATGGTCCGGCCAAAATAGGCAATAACGTATTTGTCGGTATGCAATCGTTTGTTTATAAATCCGAAGTAGGCGATAATGTTGTAATTGAACCAACCGCAAGGGTTATCGGTGTAAAAGTTGCGTCAGGAAGATATGTTCCTGCCGGAGAAGTAATCAAAACCCAAGAACAAGCGGATAATTTACCTGTAATTGATCAAAATTACAAAAATAAAGATTTGAATGAAGAAGTCGTAAGCGTTAATAAAGAACTTGCAATGACATACCCGGCAAACTATTATATGAATAAATTTTAGTGTTTATTTTTATAAAAACCTGGGAATAAAATATTATAATAATTGTTTCCAAGTTAACAATATGCATAAAAAAACATTTGACTTACTAATAAAATTCTTAGAATACGAAAAAATTATCGAAAAAATGCACAAGGATAGACTTGGCAGTATTTTAGATGACTATACATATAGTGAAATGCACTGCATCGATAATATTGGACAGTTAGAATGTCCCAATGTGACCAAAATTTCAAAACAGATGGAGATGACAAAAGGCGGGATAAGCAAAATCATATCAAAGCTTCAAAAAAAAGGTTTAATTGAAACTTATAATAACGGAGAGAACAAAAAAGAAAAATATTTTAAATTAACTTTAGAAGGACAAAAAATTTTTGATGCACATAAAAAATTACACCAGGCCTGGTATAACAAGGAAATACAATATTTTAAAAATTTCAAGGCTGAAGAATTACAGATAGTAAACAAGATAATAACAGAGTTAAACAAATATTTAGAAGAAGAAATAAGAGGTACAAATGCATAAACATGAAATTTCAAATGAAAAACGAACTTTAATAGTGATAATATTTACAATATTAGCGATGATAGCAGAAATCGCATATGGTTATATAACAAATTCAATGGCATTATTAGCCGACGGTTATCATATGGGAACACATGTTCTGGCGTTAGGCTTAACATATATAGCATATGTATTAACAAGGAAACTTGCGGGTTCCAGTTTATTTATAAACGGAACAGATAAAATTGGAACACTAACAGCATATACAAGTTCACTTTTTTTAGGATTTACAGGAATATGGATAATAATAGAAGCTATTCAAAGATTATTTAATCCAATGCAAATACAATATAATGACGCAATAATTGTTGCGATTATTGGGCTTACGGTTAACGCTATTTGTATATTGATTATGGAAGGTAAACACCATCATACAGATTCACATAATAAAGATTATAACTTTCAGGCAGCATATTTTCATATACTGGCAGATGCATTAACATCTATTTTAGCAATCGGAGCTTTATTAATAGGAAAATATTTCCATATAATATGTCTTGATTCAATAATAGGCATTGTAGGCGGTATTTTAATTTTAAAATGGGCTTTTGGATTAATAAAAAATACTGTTAAAATTCTTATAGATATGAAAGAATAACAATTAAAATTTAACCATTAATATTTTTTATGCTAAAATAAATAAAGATAGTAGAGGATATATAATGGTTAAAATTTTAATTGCCGGTGCAGGCGGAGCACCTTCGGAAGGAGTAATTAACTCTTTATTAATGAGTAAAAAACATGAAGAAATTATCGGTATGGGCTCTGAGCCTACTGATTTAGTTTTATCACATGCTAAACGAAAATATTATGTACCTTACGCAAATAAACCTGAATACAAAGAAACTTTAATTAAAATTTTAGAAAAAGAAAAACCCGACTTAATTCATTTTCAAAATGATCTAGAAGTTTATGAAGCCTCTAAAATTAGAGATGATATACACAAAACAGGCACTAAAACATTTATGCCGGAACATAAAGTAATTGAAACATGTGTAAATAAATGGAAATCATATTTAAAATTTAAAGAAGCTGAAATTACAGTACCTAAAAATCTTATGATAAATAATGAGGATGATTTAAAAAAAGCATTTAAAGATTTATCAGATGAAACAGGTAAAATTTGGTTAAGAGCATCATCAATAGGTGGCGGCGGAAAGGGTTCCATCCCAACAAATGATTATAATTTAGCAAAAGCCTGGATAGATAGAGCAAATGGCTGGGGTGATTTTATTGCGGCCCAAATGCTAACCCCAAATACTGTTACCTGGCTTTCTATATGGTATAACGGAGAACTTGTTGTTGCACAAACAAGAAAACGTACAGGTTGGATACATGGAAACAGAAGTGCATCAGGAGTAACAGGAGTTACAAAAGTCGGTACAACTTATTCTAACAAATCTGTTGACGAAATTGCAATAAGAACAATTAAAGCTGTTTGCGATAAACCTCACGGAATTTTTGGTGTTGATATGGCATATGATACAAATGGAATTCCTAATCCGACAGAAATAAATATATCAAGATTTTTTACTACTGTTTTATTTTTTACAAAAGCCGGACTTAACATGCCTGAAATTTTTAAAGATCTGGCTTTATATAATGAATTTCCTTCGTTAAAACAAAAAATAAACCCTCTCCCGGATGGACTTTTATGGTTAAGAGGAATGGATACCGAGCCTCGTTTAATGACTCATAAAGATATTGAAAATGAGGTTATTCATATATGACCATACTTATAACCGGTGCTAACGGATTTATTGGTAAAAATTTATTAAAATATATTTTACAAAATAACATTTTTTCTAATGATGAAATAATTCTTCTATCATCAAATTTTATTAATGGCTATAAATGTATATTACATAAAAATTATCAATTTACTAAAGAAGATTTTATCGAAAATGGCGTTAATAATATTGATATCGTAATTCATCTCGGTGCAGCTTCACCTAAAAAATCTAACGAAACAGGAATTGAATACTGCAGTAAATATACAATGAATATAGTAAACACTGTTCATTTATTAAATAATTTACCACAAATTCCTAAACAATTTATTTTTATAAGTACTACATCAGTATATGAACCTGCACCAATAATAAATGAATCAACGGCAATACAAACTTCCGATATTTATGGACTATCAAAGTTCATGTGTGAAGAATATTTAAAACAAAACTCAAAAAAACTAAACTTTGCTTTAAAAATTCTAAGACTAGGTCAAATATATGGCGAAGGAGAAGAGGCTTATTCTAAAATCGTATCTTTTTTTACAAGTCAAATAATTAATGATAAACCTATTACAATTTTTGGGAATGGGAAAGAACTAAGGAGTATGCTATATGTACAAGATTGCGTTAAATATATAATTGCATCTTTAAATCCTGATATAAATTCAGGCATATACAATATAGCCTCATCACAATCCATATCTGTCATAGATTTAGTTAATAATATTTACAGCTTTTGTAATAAATCTCCTAATATAACTTTTAGAGAAGATATTAAAACAAATAACATAATTTATGACACACAAAAAGCACAACAATATTTCAAAATACAAGAAACCCCAATATTTGAAGGTATAAAAAATTACATAACTTATTATAGGAATGAGGTTATAAAATGAAAGTAGCTGAATATATAGCCGAATACTTAAAACAAAAAGGTGTAAAACACATTTTCGGATATCAAGGCGGAGGTATATTACCCTTTATACATGCAATTAATAAAACCGAAGGAATAACATATATACAAAATTATCATGAACAAGCGGCTGGTTTTGCAGCAGATGGATATTCCAGAATTAATAACAATTTAGGAGTAGCATTAGCCACAAATGGGCCAGGTGCAACAAACCTAGTTTCTGCAATTGCAAATGCATTTTTTGATTACTGTCCATGTTTGTTTATTACAGGACAAGTTAATGTATCTGATATAAATACCAAAAATAGTATAAGACAAAATGGATTTCAAGAAGTAAATACTGTTTCAATGGTTAAGTCATTAACAAAATACTCTAAGACAATAACAGATGTAAGATATATAAGATATGAATTGGACAAAGCAATTACTATAGCACAAAGCTGCCCAAAAGGAGCAGTCCTGTTAGACATTCCTTTAAATATACAAAATGCAGAAATAGAACCTGAAAACCTTAAAAAATATTGTCCTAAAAAACATAAAACTAAAAAATTTCCATTAAATAATTTTATCAGGCTTTTAGAAAAATCTCAAAGACCATTAATTTTAGCCGGCGGAGGATTAAAAAACTCAAGAAATGAATTCGAAAAATTTATAGAAATCACCGGTATACCAAGGGTTTCTACACTATGTGCATTAGATATATACAGTGAAAATAACTATGGTTTTTGTGGATTATTTGGCAATACATATTCTGATATAGCAATTAATAAAACAGATTTATTAATAGTAATGGGTTCTAGGCTTTCAAAGCGACAAATTGGGATTAAAGAAAAATACGCTCCAAATGCTAAAATAATTCAAATTGATATAAACAAATCAGAGTTAAACAGAGTTTTAAAAAACACATTAACTATACAAGCTGATATAAAAGATTTTCTTAATACTTTTTTAGAAAAATTTTCTAATAAAACTTTCCCGAAATATAAAAAATGGGTTGAATTTTTAGAAAATACAAAAAAACAATATTACAACTCCATTGAATTAAATAAACTTAATAAGCCTGTAGAAATAGTAAGAACTATTTCTTCATATGTAAACTCTGAAGCTAATATTATATTTGATGTAGGACAAAACCAAATGTGGTGTTCTCAAGGATTTATAGCAAAAAAAGGACAACATATCCTAACCTCAGCCGGATTAGGTTGTATGGGATATTCTTTACCTGCCGCAATCGGTGCTTATTATGCAAATTTCAATAATACAATAGCTTTTTGTGGAGATGGCGGTTTTCAAATGAATATTCAAGAATTACAGTTTATATCTTCTACACAAATACCTGTGAAATGTATTGTCTTTAACAATCAATCTCTTGGTATGATTCAAGAAGTTCAAATGAAATTTCAAAATCAAGAATACTACGGCACAAAAATCGGTTACAGCACTCCTGATATAAAAAAATTAGCTCAATGCTATGGAATAAATTATATATTAATCAATAGAATAGAAGATTTACAATTACTAAAAAATACGATTAATGATAAACTACCTTATTTAATTGAAATTAAACTAAACGAAAATCCAACAAGACTTTTAAATCAATACGATGAGGTTGATATTTATGAATAAACTTTTTTTTGACCTGGATGGGACTTTACTCGATGCATCTGATAGGATGTATAATCTTTTTTGCGATTTAATTCCCAATTGTAACCTAACTAAAACAGAGTATTGGGATTTAAAACGGAATAGAATTAACCATCAAAAAATTCTAGAACAATATTTTCCCAATTATAATTTTAAAGATTTTAACGAAAACTGGATGCGGTTAATTGAAGATAAAAGATATTTATTATATGATAAGTTATACTATAATACTGTTGAAGTATTAAATTATTTGAAAAATAATTACACAATTATACTTATAACAGCTAGACAATCAGAAGAAAACTTAATAGCTGAACTCGATGACTTAAATATAAAAAAATACTTTGACAAAATATTAGTTACAAAACAAATTTATACAAAAGAAGAATTATTAAATAAAAATTTTTGTACACAATATGATACCATTATTTCAGATACAGGCAAAGATATTATACAGGGAAAAGCTGCGAACATTAAAACAATAGGGATATCTCACGGCTTTCTATCAAAAAAAATATTAGAAGAATATAATCCCGATTTAATAATAGATGATTTAAATGAATTAAAAGCTATTAAGGAGCAACAATGGAAAAAATAAAATACTTAGCATTCTATTTACCACAATTTCATGAAACAGAAGAAAACAATAAATGGTGGGGGAAAGGTTTTACTGAATGGACCAATGTAAAATCAGCAGTTCCTTTATTTGAAGGTCATAATCAGCCTAACATTCCTCAAGATGGTTATTACGATTTAACTGATGTAAATGTAATGATTAAACAAGCAAATTTAGCAAAAGAATATGGTTTATATGGTTTTTGCTACTATTATTACTGGTTCGATGGTAAAAAAACATTATATAAACCTTTAGAAAATATGTTAAAAACTCCTGAAGTAGATATTCCATTTTGTTTATGCTGGGCTAACCACGACTGGACACGAACCTGGGAAGCTAAAAGCAAAGAAATTTTACTAGCTTGCAAATATCCTAAAAATTGGTTTATTCAATATATAGATGATACAATAAAATATTTTAATGATCCGAGATATATAAAAATCGATAATAAACATTTACTACTTATATATGATGTTAAAAATATTCCAAATATAAGCTTAATGCGAAAATATGCAAAAGAAAAATATAATATTGAACTTTTTATTGTAGCTTTTGAAAATAATGATTCTAAAATAAATCCTAATAAATATGATTGTGATGCATCATATGAATTTACTCCGTCCTGGAGTAAGACTGATGCGATACCAAAAGAAAAACAAATAAAATTATTTGAAAATCATAAAGTAACTAATTTAGATTATAGATCAAAAGCAATACAATCTATATTGAGAGATGACAATAAATATTTGTATTTTCAAGGTGTCAACTTAGGCTTTGATAATTCGCCAAGAAGAAAAAAACGGAACCCGATAATTCAATCGAATTTTTCTCCTGAAAATTTTAGAATTTTTTTAGAAGAAATATCTAAAAAAGCATATAATAAACCAGCGGATAAAAGATTTGTATTTATTGTTGCCTGGAATGAATGGGGAGAAAGCTGCTATTTAGAACCTGACACGAGAAATGGTTATAAATATTTAGAAATAATAAAAAATATCCATGACTTATCTAAAGATGAACTTTTAAAGATTGATAATACAAATGAACTTTTGAAATGGAGTAAGATATTTTATAATAATATTTATCACAAGGCAGAAAACAAAAAGAAACCTAAAAGTATCTTCCGTATTACATCTAAAAAGCTTATAAAAGGTTGTGAATTAGGTATATTTTGTAAAACACTAGGTGAAAAAAATGAAGACATATGATTTAATAATAAGTATAGGAGAAGCCTGTTCTTGTACAGAAACTCTCAGAGCTTGTGGGCTCCAAAGATTTTCATATCCATTTGATTGGTTATTTGGCAATAATTTTGAAGGTCGCATTAACCTTTTGCTAAACGATATGAAAAATTTTATTAATCTTAATGATTTAGAAAAAGAAGGAACGAGACTTCAACCTATGCCGTGTACTATTTATAAAAACATCAAAAACAATATTGTATTTAACCATGATTTTCCATTAAATGCAGGCCTTGAAGAATCTTATCCTTCCGTTGCTGCTCAGTATAAACGTAGAATTAATCGTATGTACTCTGAAATTACTCAATCTGAAAAAGTTTTATTTGTATATATTGAAACGCCAAATTGCAAAGAAAAATTAAATAATAATAAAATTCTTTTGTCATTACAAGAAAAACTTCAAACAAAATTTAAAAATACACAAATTGATATTTTATACATAAGTAATAAAAATAAGCATAAAAATATACAATTAAGTCAAAACATTTTAAAAATAGAAACAGATTATACAAATTCAGATAAATCATTACCTCCATATACACCTAATTATGCAAAACTAAAAGCTATATTAAGTGATTATAAATTATCAGATTTGTTAAAAGATAAGAAAGAAAAAGAACTAATTTCAATTTTAATACCAGCATACAACCATGAAAAATATATACAAGATTCAATTAGATCTGTATTAAATCAAACATATGAACCAATTGAATTAATTATAATTGATGACGGTTCTACAGATAATACTTGGGATAAAATATGTGAATTGGAAGAAGAATGTAGACAAAAGTTAGCAAATGTAATATTTAAAACACGTAAAAATAAAGGTATATGTGATACACTAAATGAGCTTATCATTACATCATCAGGGAAATATATCAGCTTACTTGCATCAGATGATAAATATAAACCTGAAGCCATAGAAACTTTGTACGAATTTTTGTCACAAAATCTTGATTATGCATTAGCTGTAGGTGACAACGAACTAATTAACGAAAACGGTAATAGGATTTTTTGGGATAAAAATGGTAAATATACAAATTTACCTGATTCTTTTAAAACATTTGCAGAATTTTATCAAAATAAAGTAAACCTGGATTTTAGTAGTAGTAAATTTGGAACTTATGAAGAATTTTATAAATATAATTATGTGCCAAATGGATATTTAATTCGACGCAATATATTTAAAAAAACAGGATATTATACAAAAAAAGCACCGTTGGATGATTGGTATATATTACTCCAAATTTCCAAATATTCTAAAATGAAATTTATAAATAAAATATTATTAGAATACCGTCAACATACAACAAATACAATGATAAATACTCATAAAATAGAAGAAATGACTTTAAAAACTCGTAATTATGAGAATGAGATAATTAAAACTATCGATAAAAACCAATTATTGCCCGACGTAAAAACTTATATCGAAAAATTGTTATGCGATAATTATGAAAAAACAGTAATAAATTTACCACCACTCATAACAATAAAAAAGAAAAGAATTAATTCTATAAAAAAACTACAAATAAAATTTTTGGGTATAAAAATAAATTTAAAGAAGAAGGGGAAATGAAAAAAGTTATAATTGCTGCTGGATATGGACAAAGTGGAAATTCATGTGTTAGAGATTTTTTTAGAGAATTTAAAAATTTCTATGTAATGATGCCTGAATTTGATTTAATAAAATACGCAAACGGGCTTAATTCTTTAGCTGTAACTTTAATATATAATAACAATCTCTTTACCGCAGATTATGCTATTAAACGTTATTTGAACCTTGTCAAATTTTATAACCGAACTTTTTATAAAGAATTATTTCCAAATAACAAACTAGTAAAAATAACCGAAAAATTTTTAGATAAACTAATTGTCTTAAAATATAAAACAAATGAAAACGTATTCAATTGGCACGAAAATGATGAAAATATTCAATTACGAGCTTACATACATAAATTATCACAAGATAACAACCTATTTAATAAAATTTTTCGAAATAATAAAAATGAATTTAAATTAAATTCTGACTTTACATATATAGTAAAATATTTTACCAAAGAAAAATTTAATAGTCTTGTTAAAGAATACATAGAGAATATATTGACAGCATTAACTGATAAACCAAACATATGTCTAGTAAACGCTCTTCAATCCGCACAGTTACCTCTTGGACTAGATTATTTTTATGATGCTAAAGTAATAACTTGCATAAGAGATCCAAGAGATGTTTATGTAGATTTTAAGAATAAATATTCGGAAGGCCTGTTTATCCCTGTAAAATCATTCAAAGAAATTGATTCTTTCTTTGAGGAAATATTTTATATCTACCCCCCCCGGTTTCCGATAATAGGATTTATAATTTACGTTTTGAGGACTTTGTATATGAATATGAAAAAATTTCAGAAGAAATAATTAAATTTTGCAATATAGATAAAATACAACATACAAATAAACTAAAATATTTTAATCCAAGTCAATCAGAAAAGAATATAGGACTTTATCTAAAGCATCAAGATGATGAAATAATAGAAAAAATTACAGCTAAATACAATAAATATTTATATAGGAGGACAAATTGATAAAATTTCTAGACTTAGGAAAAATTAACAACAGATTTAGAGCAGAAATAGATCAGAGAATACAAAAAATTTTAGACAACGGATGGTATTTGCAAGGTGAAGAAAACGAAACCTTTAATCGCAATTTTGCAAATTTTTGCGGCACAAAATACTGTGTAGGAGTTGCAAATGGACTAGATGCATTAAACTTAATAATAAAAGGCTATGGATTTGGGCCTGGTGATGAAATAATAGTTCCTGCGAATACCTATATAGCATCAATATTAGCAATCTCTGAAAATGGTTGTACTCCCGTACTAATAGAACCGGATATCAATACTTATAATATTAATCCTAAATTAATAGAAGAAAAAATTACGAGTAGAACAAAAGCAATAATGGTTGTCCACTTATATGGTCAAGCCGTTAAAATGCAAGAAATTTGGGAAATAGCTAAAAAATATAACCTAAAAATTATAGAAGATTCTGCACAAGCACATGGTGCATATTATAAAGGGAAAAGGGTAGGAAATTTAGGTGATGCCTCCGGTTTTTCTTTTTACCCCGGCAAAAATTTAGGTTGTATGGGCGATGGTGGAGCTGTAACCACAAACGATGAAATTTTATACGAAAAAATTAAAGCTATAGCCAATTACGGTTCTGACAGGAAATACCACCATATATATAAAGGTGTAAACTCAAGGCTCGATGAAATACAAGCTGCCATACTAGATATAAAATTAAAATATTTAGACCTAGATAATAAAAGACGACAACAAATTGCTAAATATTATAGGGATAATATAAAAAACGAAAAAATCATTTTACCGCAGACCTATAATGAAGATTCACATGTATGGCATATTTTTGCAGTTAGAACAAATAATCGTGATGATTTTCAAAATTATTTAGAAAAACATAATATTCAAACAAACATTCATTATCCTACGCCTCCGCATCAACAAGGTGCATACAAAGAATGGTCACATCTGTCGTATCCAATTAGCGAGATAATACATAAAACTATCATAAGTATTCCAATTTCCCCGGTTTTGACAGATGAAGAAGTTAGAAACATTACGGAGGTCATAAATGCATACTAAAGATCCTTTAGTATCAGTTTTAATATCTGCTTACAATCACGAAGAATATATACAAAATACAATATTATCAATTATTAACCAAACATATAAAAATATAGAATTAGTTATAATAGATGACGGATCTACTGATAATACATATAATAAAATTTGTGAAATAGAAGATGAAAGTAAAAAAAGATTTTCGAACTACATTTTTAAAACACAAGAGAATATCGGGTGTGCATTAACAGTAAATAAACTAATTTCGCTTGCCCGTGGTAAGTATGTATATTTAATAGGCTCAGATGATTTAGCAAAACCTGAAGCTATTAAAACTGAAGTTGAATTTTTGGAGAATAATCCGGATTTTGGATTAGCGGTTGGTGATAGTGAAATAATAGATTTCAACGGTCGTATTTGTTATTGGAAAGATGATTCACGAGCAATTACGTATAAAGCAACAGAAGGAAAATATAAGACTTTTGCAGAATATTTAAAGATACAAAATCCCAATGATTTTGACGATAAAAATTTTGGAACATATAAAAGTTTATATAATAAAAATTATATTCCAAATGGATATTTAATAAGAAAAGAACTTTTTAATAAAATTACAAAGAATCCATCGAGCAATATATTAGAAGATTGGTTTTTAATGCTACAATTATCTAAAATTACAAAATTTAAATATATAGATAAAATTTTATATTCTTATAGATGGCATCAGAATAATACTATCCAAAAGTCAGAAAAGATAAATTTATTATCAAAAAATACTAGAATTGAAGAAAATAAAGTATTAAATAATTGTAAAAATTCTTTGCCTGAAGAAATTAATAAAATTGCAGAACAAGGAATCCTTACTAAAAGGCAAGGAATACCAAATTTAATTGAAATTTTAACATATAAAAAATTATTAAATAAACGAAAAGTTGTAAAAATATTTAATATAGAAATTCTTGAATTTTATAAATGATCTATTACATTTTTAACTTTTTGATAAAAGTCCAAATTAATTTTTCGACAATCGTTTAAAGCCTCAGGATAAGACTTCGCCTCACAAATTTTATCTTGCCAATTATCAACATTTGCATAAACCGGAGGATATTTATATCCGAAAAATTTATCATTAGGAGGAATACAAATAACCTTTTTACCCAAAAGTGTGGCCCAATAAACACCATGATATGAATTACTAACAACCACTTCACCACTTGCTAGAAATTTAAATACCTCATAAATATCATTAGCATAATTATCTAAACAAGGATAATTTTGAGATATATTTTTATCCAACATTTTATGTAAATAAAAAACTATTTCGTGTTGTACTTCATAATTCAAGTCAAATTCATTAAGCATACAACTAGAACAAGGGATATAAAAAACTTTTTTATTATCAATTTGGGGATGATTAAACTCTCTAACTCCAATAAGAGAAAATTTATTCATAAAATCATCTGACATTAAAGCATTATTATATACACCAATCCCCCATGCGATATTATTTTTTCCTTTTATTTGCCTATAAAATTTTTCATTACTGAACAACCATGGGTGAATTCCACCGCCAAATATTAAATTATCTTTATTTAAAACTGGCAAATCACAATTGAAAGTATTCACAATGTCATACTTATTTTGTTTAAAAGACAAATGAAAATAATCAGCAGGGCAACAATACAAATCTCCAATATTAGAAGTATTCGTTGTCATAAGAAAATTAGATTCTTTTTGAACAGAATTTTTTTTAATATTTAATTGCTTATAAAAAACCGGAAGACATTCTCTATAATAGCGTCTTTTACTTTTAACCGGAATTAAATTTATCATTAACTTTAAAAAAGCAACTACTGTTTTTCTAAATTGTATGTACAACTTAATTATTAAATTATTAAACATAAAACCTCAAATTCAAAATAATTATAACATAAAAATCCCATACCGAACATCATAAAACATCAAAGAATATATAGGAATAAATGAAATCACCACTGATTTCATTTTTATTTTAGCTTCTGTATCTTTTTTGCAAGGCTTTTTGCACTTTTTTAACCTGCGACAACATTATACAGATTTAACTTTGTCCGGCAATATATCCGATAAATTTACGTATAATCAATTAGAACATAGAGATTATTATGTGACCTATAACATATATGCAAAGAATAATCAAGGTTCAATAAGACATGCTTTAGAAATTTTAGATAAAAAAAATTAAAAAATGTACATGTAAGAAGACACCTAGTTTGACTATTTTGAACAGTGAGTTTGAGTATTTCTACCTCCCAAGATGAGTATTGGTAATAGACTTAAACTTTTACAAAAATTAGATTTTTGAGTGATTGTTACAATCTTGTAACATTTAAGCAATCCTTCATAAGAAAAATATTATATATATAAGGGGAATTGGAGATTTATATTATGATATGCGATATTGGGATTAATCTGTTAAGAAAAACTGTTCCTTTTGTTTCAAAACGTGGAAAAAAACTTATTAACAATGAAAAACTAAAGACGTTTATAATTAGTAATGAAAAAAATGGACATTATACTTCGATTGAAGCCAAAACATTAAAAAGTTTTGAAAATCCATACTTAAAAGATTTTTATGAAACTAGACCTGAACCTTTCAGACCTGATTGCATTCAAAGGGCAATGTCAGGTGAATTTAGATACTATGTTACTGAAAATGGTCGCTTATATTATAAAGTTCCAAAGAATAGTACATCAAAAAAATTTAAAATTATAATGAAAAAACCATTTCAATTAGTGACTAAAGCTAGACATAAAAAATT
>CALUSG010000049.1 GCA_944323365.1 Candidatus Gastranaerophilales bacterium | reverse complement strand
CCTAACCGGCTTGCATCTCCTTGCCCAATTGTATATAGGCAGTATTGCTGCTATAATCAGCAGGTTTTACTGGGAGGGGGCGTCTTTAAGTTGATATTGATCAGGATGTTGTAGGAATTCTTCCAATGGAATAGCATCATTATCTCCATCACCGACTATGACTGAAATTGAACCATCAGCATTCATTCTCGCAGGTATGTAATTGTCTTCATCGTCGACAAGTTTTATATTCTTCATATAGTCTTTATCTCTATACTTTTCTGCAATTAAAATTTTTCCATTATTTTTTGTTTGAAATGCATTAGGATTAATGTCATTGTTGGTAATAATTTCTTCGTTTTCATTTCGAGATATTTCAAAATTATTACTTATAGTAAACTTATCATAATTTAGATGATGTCCGTCTCCAACTTCTAATCTAAGCTTTTGTTCGCCATTATTACCACGTCTTATAAACCATGCGTCTTGACTTAAAAGGGCTTTTGATTCAATAAATGACCATTCAGAAGCTTTGTTATTATCTGTAGACTGACTTTCTAGTTGAGGTTCCTCACCATCTTCAGTTTTGTTAGCTTGAGCTGTGCTGCTTTCGGTATTAGTTGCATCACCAGCTTGAGTAGTGGCAGGTTTTGCACTGCTTTCGCTGCTACCTGTTGTTTGTTGTGTAGCGGTACTTGTAGCTTCTGCAGGACCGGCTGCAGCTGGTTTAAGTCCGGCTAGTGCGACCTCAAGATCCTTAATTGTGTCACAGTAAATTGGGTCTTTACCCTCACTTTCAATTTTATATTTTCTGTTGTTTTCGTCAGATAAATCGTCTACAACAGACACAGTTACACCTTCAGGTAGAGTATTATTATTTTCTTTAAATTTATCCAATTCTTGTTGAACTTCTGCTATTGCTCCTTTTTGTGCTGCTTGAGCCTTTATTTGTGCCAGTTCTTCTGCATTAGGGTTTTCAGATGTGTTAACCAGTGCATCCATCATTTTATCAAAAGACTCATATTCAGTTACTCCATCCTCATTTCTAACATAGTACTTGCCATTGATTTCTTCAAATGTGTAATCAGGAAATAACTTCCGCACTCCTGCAAACTGGTCTTTTTCACCGGTTTGTGTGGCCGGAGTATTGCCGGTTGAGCCGGGAAGCTGTGCCATACCACCCATAGTCGGCATTGTTGGCATAGTCGGCATCATTGTTGGCATCATCATACCACCCATCATAGGCATTGTTGGCATTCCGCCAAAAAATCCGCCAATCATCGGCATTCGGCTAAATGACCCTAACAGCCCGCCTATAAATCCGCCGCCAAAGGCTCCCCAAAAACTTCCGCCGCCTCCTCCGCAGTGATGATGATGCGGCATTGGCCTGTTTTGGTAAATATTGATTGTTGTCTGTGGTGGTCTGCCCCACGGTCTGTATACTCCGAATGACATCTTTTATACTCCTCTGTTATATATATAAAGTATATTCTTTTTATTAAATTGTTATTTTTAATATTTTTTGATACATTTCTTTATGTTTCGGCTTCCTTTGCTTGTTCTTTTTTGTCCGCAATAAGTTTGTTTGCTTGTGCCTCGGTTAAACCACTTTTTATAAGTGTTTCTTGCTCATCAGGTTTTTTTTCATAAACATCCCAAGTAGAATCTGTAGTTTGCGTTGCGTATCTTGTATCATTACCTCCATCATTGCCTCGTAAATTTAATGCGTTACGCTCGGTAGGGTTCATTAATGTAAATGTTTTTCCACCTATAGTAATTTTATTTGGCATAACCATTAATTTTCGGTTGCCTTCAACTTCATGTAAATCACCATTTTGAAGTAATTTTACAATTTCGTTAAATGCAGGATCTGAAAGTGAAATTTTTTGACCATTTTCGTCCTTATAATATTGTGCATAATGCCAAGGCCCACCAAAAGGAATTGTGTTAACTTGAACATAGTTACTTGGTTTTTCTTCTTTCCTATATGTAGGTATCTCTGCAGTCAATTCTGCCAGCTCTTCAGGTTTAGGTTCTTCAGCTGCCGGCGTAGGACCCGGCTTAGGAGGCTTCACAGGACCCGGCTTAGGAGGAGCCTCAGGAGGTGGCCCCGGCTGATAGTTGCTATATTGAAATGGCGATGGGGCTGTTGGTTGTATTTTCGGTTGAAATGTCGTTAATAAACTCTGTAGCATGCTCAACAAACCGGTGGCAGCCATTGTTCCCCAAAATGCCCCGTTGTTCGCTTTCTTGGGGGCATGAGGTGTGCCCACGTAATAATTACGTGTCATGTGCACTGTATATTGAGTTGGTCTCGAAAAGTTTATCGCATTTCTTATTGTCATAGTTCTACTTCTCTCTAAATATATAAAGTATATATTTAGTATATAATTGATATCTTTATTAAAAATTTTAATAAAAATTTACAATCCTCAGGGCCTGTATATATTGAATATGCCCTGAATTCTTCTTAATTAAACATTTCAACTATTCTATGGAAATTTTGTATTTACAATATAAAGATTATGTAAGGAAATCACAGTTGAAACAAATTTTGAATTATAATAATTACATAGGTTAGAAAAATATGGAGATAGAAATGCAAACAGTTAATGATATTCTTAGCAAATTAGAAAACGCAGATAATTCTACTAAAAATGAAATTGAAAATATATTGGTTAATATTGGTAAACAAGCTGTACCTCAATTAGTTGATCAATTGCAGGTTGTTCGTGGAATTAAAAGAGGTGTTGTTGCCATGACTTTAATCAGAATTGGTGATGCATCTGTTGAATATCTTAAAAAAGCTGCTATGTGCAATAAAGATTTCCAATGGATAGCTGAATATTTAATTAGAGAAATTAAAGGTTCAATTGCTGCTTAAGCATAATTTTTTATGGTATAATAATAACCATGAACAATAATGCTTTGAAATATTCATGTTTATTTGGCGGCGGAGCAATTAGAGGCATTGCTTATGTTGGTGCTCTTAAGGCTTTGGAAGAAATTGGCGTTAGTTTTGTTAATTTAGCCGGTTCTTCTGTTGGGTCTATTGTTGCGGCTTTAATTGCTGTCGGATATAATGCGGATGATTTAAAACAAATTTTTTTAGACGTTAATTTTGATTTATTTAAAGATTTTCAATTTGGTTTAGGCCCCAAGTTTGCTTTGAGCAAGGGTGAAGTGTTTTTGGATTGGGTCAGGGAACTGATTGAAAAAAAGTTTTATGGTGATGGTTACGATAAAGGTAAAAATAAGGCCGTTACATTTAAGGATATTGAACAAAATTTAATTATTATCACAACGGATTTATCAAATTTTCAATGCAAAGAATTTTCAAAATATGAAACTCCTGATTTTGAAATTGCTGCTGCTGTCAGAATTTCGTGCAGCATGCCCGGACTTATGAAACCGGTTGAGTATAATAATACTTTGCTTGTTGACGGTGATTTACAAAAAAGCATGCCTATGTGGAAATTATCCGAAAACTTGTTTAAAAATAAAGAACGTGTTCTAGAATTCAGGCTTGAGGGCGATTTTGACGGTACTGATAAAAATGCTCTTGATTATATGAATACTATTTATACTTGTATTACGTCTATGAGTACGTCTTTTATTGTTAAAACTTTTGGTAATAAAGATAAATTTGATTATATAGTAATTAACACAGGTGATGTTATTATTGTCGACTTTAATTATCCGAAAGAAAAACGTGAGGATTTAATTAACAGCGGGTATTATCAAACTATTGACTATTTTAAGAAGGTTTTGCCCGTTAAAAAACAAAATCTGCTCGAAAGATATTATGTTATCAACAAAAAGTTGAAACAAATTCAGGCTTTAATTATAAAAAAACAGATTTCAAAGGCTAAAAATTATCTTTGCGAATTATTTGTTAATTTGTGCGAAGATAAGGATTATATTGATTACGCTATATTTACGGATATTAAGAATTTTTATGACAGTTTTTGTTTAAATTTAAAATATCCGGCACTTTTCGGAAAAATTTCATTAAAGAATGAAACAGACCTCTGTGAAACTTTGAGCTTTATTTTAAAACGGCTTTATGACAAAATTTATGAGCTTGAAAGATACATTGTAAAATTTCCATTTGACAATTGATTATATTTAAAGTAGTATAGGCACATAAGCTCCAGTGGCGGAATCGGTAGACGCGTTGGACTTAAAATTCAATCGGGTTAATAACTCGGTGCCAGTTCAAGTCTGGCCTGGAGCAATCTTAAAAGAGGCTGTATGCCTCTTTTTTTATATGTCCAGTCCGGTAAATAATTCTAAAGAAGTTGCATTTTTTAATGCCGGATAATTATTTATATCATTATTTTTGAGGAAATCAATGGCTTCACAGCGTGCCAGTTCCAGTATTTTAGCATCACGTATTATGTCAGAAATTATTAAATCCGGAAGTCCGCTTTGTCGTGTTCCTAAAAATTCTCCGGGACCTCGCAGCTGCAAATCTTTTTCAGCTATTACAAAACCGTCATTTGTTTGAGTCATGATGTTTAGCCGTTCTCGGGTTTCTTGTGACCTTGAGCTGCTAACCAGTACGCAGTATGATTGAAGGCTGCTTCGTCCTACACGCCCTCTTAATTGATGTAATTGCGACAGACCAAATCTTTCTGCGTTTTCTATTACCATTACTGTTGCATTCGGAACATCTACACCTACTTCTACTACGGTTGTGGAAACCAAAATGTCATATTTTTTGTTCTTAAAATCTTTCATGACTGCATCTTTTTCGTCATTTTTTAATTTCCCGTGTAAAAGTCCGACTTTAAACTCGGGGAATATTTCTTTTTGAAGCTTTTCCGCCTCGATTGTGGCGGCTTTAGCTGATAAAGTTTCGCTTTCATCAATTAACGGATAGACAATATAGGCCTGTCGCCCCTTGAGTATTTCTGTACGTATTAAATCCCAAACGCCTTTGTGCGAGCCGGTTAATGTTGTTTTAATCGGAATTCTGCCTTTTGGCAGTTCGTTTATAACGGTTAAATCCAAATCGCCATGCACTGTTAAAGCCAGTGTCCTTGGTATTGGAGTAGCTGTCATGGTTAACATTTGCGGGTTTTGAGATTTGTGCTTTAATATATTTCTTTGTTTTACACCGAATCTATGTTGTTCATCCACAACTATAGCTCCTAAATTTGCAAACTCTATGTTGTCTTGTATTAGTGCGTGTGTGCCTACAGCAATATTCATTTGACCGTTTCTTAGTGCTGTTTCAAATTGTGTCCTGACTTTTTTACCGTGACTTCCAAGAAATAGTCCAACGCTTAGGCCTAGCGGTGTGAGCCATTGAATCATGTTGTTATAGTGCTGCTGTGCTAAAATTTCAGTTGGGGCCATTATTGCACCTTGATAACCATTTTCAACTGCAGCCAGCAACATTATGGTCGCAACAACTGTCTTTCCGCTTCCTACATCTCCTTGTAGCAACCGCTGCATCGGCGTTGTTGAGTGCAAATCGTTTAAAATCTCGTTTACTGCGTCTTTTTGACCTTTTGTTAATTCAAATGGAAGACTGTTTATAAATTTTTGGACTAAACCGTTTTCTTTTATTTGCAAGGCTACTGACGGCAAATTCTTTGCGGTATTCTCTCTTAATCTCAGTAATTTTAGCTGAACCAAAAACAGCTCTTCAAATATTAGAGAAAATCTTGCTTTTGCCAAATTATCTACATTCTCCGGAAAATGTATCTGCTCTACTGCTATTTTTTTGTCTAAAATCCCCAGTCTTTTCCTTATTTCGTCGGGTATTACGTTTATTATTTCGGCTTTATACTGTTGAATTGCGTTATAAATTGCTTTGCGTAGTGTTTTTATATTTAAATCTTCACATACTGTATATATTGGAACAATTCGGCCAAGATTTAAGTTTGTGTTTTCCAAAAATTCGCCGGTCATTATTGAGTATGTTGGTTTGTCTATTGTAAGTTTTTTGCTGTAGTTGTTTATTTTTACCATGCCTGAAACCATTATCCCTGCATTTTTGGGAAATTGGGCTTTTATTCTTTCCAGCATGAAACGATTGCTTTTCGATTGAAAAAAACTTAGTTCGAATTTGCCGCTTTCATCTGCAACGGTTACTTTTATTACGGCAAGATTATTCCTTGTATTGAACGCGGAAACTGATTTTATGTATCCGAAAACAGTCGTGTTTATCCCTTCTTTTAAATCTTTTATTAGCGTCCTGGATGAATAATCCACATGCTTCCTCGGAAAATACATAATTAAGTCTTGTGCCGTAAAAATTCCAAGTTTGTTTAACTTATAAGCAACTTTGGGCCCGACTCCTTTTATATACATTACGTTTGTTTGGCTCGCCGGTAATGTTTTTATATCTTGTTTTGGCCCGTCAATCTCTGATTTTATAACTTTTATGAGCCGCTCTATTGCACGTCGCCTTTCCGGAACTGAGTCATATGGATAATGCTCAAATGCTTCCACCATTATTGCCCATTTTGGACTCTTTTTGCTGGATTTATAATTCTTTATCGCCTCTTTTTTTATGAATGTTGAAAAGGTCTCTTTCTTGCCGTGTATATCTATATAACGGTGTTTGACTTCTACATCTATTGCTTTTTTTATCTGCTCTAAATTTTCCAATTTATGTCAGCCTCAAAACTTCATATATATCCATTTTTTTTGATTTGCCACGGATTGTTACTTCGCTTATTTTTATTACATCTGCTATGCTGCTTACATATGAATATGTTGAGCTGCTTATTAAAAAATTAGTTTTATATACTTTGTTGTAACTCTCTATACGGCTTGCTAAATTTACCATATCCCCTATTACGGTGTATTCTAAACGCTTCTCTGAACCAATATTGCCTACAAATGCTTCGCCTGTATTTATTCCTATTCCGATTTCTATTTTTGGCTTACCCTCAAATAACCATTTGTCACGTAATTCATCAACTTTTTTCAAAATCTCGTTGGCACATAATACTGCATTCTTTGCGTGATTTATATCCTGTATCGGTTCCCCAAAGATTGCCATTACGGCATCCCCGATAAATTTATTTATTACTCCATTGTATTTGGATATTATTGGTTCTATTTCAGTGAAATATTCGTTTAAGATTACGGATACTTCTTCTGCGGTTAATTTTTCACTTATGCTGGTAAAACCTCTTATGTCCGCAAATAATACCGTTACAACTGCTTTCTTTCCGCCAAGCTTTATGTCATCTATATTCTTTACAACATTTTGCATTATATCCTGTGAAATATATTTGCCCATCGCCTGCTTTATTTTTTCTTTGTTACGACCCTCTATTATAAATCTGTATGAATAACCAAATATCATTGTTATTAGCTGAATTGCAAGCGGTGTTATTACATTTGGTGCTATGTTATTCATAAAACATATTACTGTAAATATAAAATATCCTGCTGCAATAAATATTAGCGATATTATTGATTGTATAAAGCTTAACCTCATTATTATCGCAAAAACTAATGCTGTTAATATTATAATTACCAATAAATCAAATATTATACTGGTTTGTCTTATGAATTGACCGTTAACTAAATTATCAAGATTTGTGGCCTGGATATCAACTCCTGGATGCTTTTGCAGTATCGGGGTCGGCAGGACGTCTTCCAATCCCATTGCTGCTGATTTCGCATTGGCTCCTACAAATACTATCTTATTGTTGAATTCTTCAGGCAAAATTATTGGTTTCTTGCCGTTTTTTATATTCTCCAGTGATTCAATTACATCTATTGCAGAATATTTTTTATGTGTATATTCTGTGTTGGGATGTAATTTATAAAAATGCATATAATTCTGTATTGCATCGTATGAATTTATTACAGGAATTTGTAAATTTGTTTCGTCTACTGTAATTTTATTGTCTGTTATTGTCAGTGAATCCGTATTATTTAGAAGCATGTACATTCTTAATGCTAAAGAAGGATATAATTTATCATTTAATGATATAATTTGATCGCTCAGAACTACATGCCCGTTTGAATTTTGTGTTGTGATTACAGATCCCGTATACTTTATGGCATTAAAGTACGGCTGCGGAAACGGTGATATGTCATTAAATTTGCTGTATTTAAGCCCTGTTCTTCTGTCATCTATATTTACGCTGAATTTTTTGTTGAATTTTTCTATGTACTCTAGTTCTGATTTGTCTATTTGTTTGTCGCTTATAAGAGGACTGAAGCCTACAACCAGGTTATCAATTCTTTTTACTGTATTAAAAAATTGATTATCGGATTGCGGATTTTCTTTGTCTAATGTTGCTAATATTGCGTCAAATCCTATGAGTTTCGGCTTTGAATAGTCATGCAGATATTCAAATATTTCTGCATATAGATATCTTTGCCATGGCCATCTGTATTTTTCCGTTGATTTGTCATCTATTACAATCAAAACAATTTCATTACTTCCGTTATCCCTTGCTACAAACCATTCCTGCATAAGATTGTATACTGCGGGTTCAAAAAATTGCCATGATATTAAAATTATTATTACAGACAAAAATATATGTAACAGTAATGACTTTATAAAAAATATTTTTTGTTTAAAGATTTTCATTAAAATTCCCCGCTCATAATTTTATGATATAATAAATTCTGAAAAAGGGATAGTTTATGAACGAAAATTTAATTAAGCTGTTATCAGCACAAAAGATTTTTCCGATAATAAGAAGCAGTGACCCGGATGTTGTGGTAGATACTGTTAAAACTGTTGTTAAAAGCGGACTTAACATAATGGAAGTTAATGTTGTTAATCCATCTATTTACGATGCTATAAAAGAAGTTTCTAAGCATGCCAAAATATGTGCCGGAGGCATTATTACATCAATGCAGGCTGAGGCTGCAATTTTGGCCGGGGCACGTTTCCTTTCATCTCCAATTTTTCATATGAATCTTGTTAAATTGTCTAAAGATAAAAGAATACCTTTTATAGCCGGTACTTCATCTGCTAATGAAGCCTATAATGCCTGGAAAGCACGTATTCCTCTAGTTAAAATATATCCGATTACGGCTATTGGCGGGCCATTGTATGTTGAAGATTTGTTAAGACCTATGCCGTTTTTGAATGTATTGCCGCAGGGTAATGTTAAACTTTGCGAGGTCAAAAAATATATCAATGCCGGAGCTGTTGCTGTCGGTATTGGAAGAGATTTGTTCGAAGGTTATTCATTGTCGGATGTTGGTGAAAGAATAGAAAAAACTTTATCTGAATTTTAAGGTGATTTATGGATGAAAAACTTGATATAATTGCTATAGGGGAAGGACTTGTTGAGTTATCTGCCGATGAGTCATTAAAAGATGCCAAGTGCCTTTATAAATATTTTGGCGGTGATGTTTTATCTACTGCAGTCGCAGCTGTAAGACTCGGTTCTAAAGCTGGTTTCGTTACTAAATTAGGAAATGACGCTTTTAAAGATTTTTTATATGACGGATGGAAAGCTGAAGGACTTGATGTATCCAAAGTTAGTCTTGTTGACGAAAAAAACGGTCTGTACCTGATTGCTAGAACTGATTTAAAAGATAAAGAATTTGCTTATTACAGAAATAAAACTGCTCCGGCTAAACTTTCTTTAAATGATATTGACGCTGAGTATATAAATAATTCAAAGGTTGTTTATTCTACCGGGATAACTCAATCGCTTTCTATGTCTGCTAGAGAAGTTGTTAAAAAAAGTTTTGAATTAGCTCATAATGCAAATATTTTAACGGCTTATGACCCTAACTTTAATAGAGCGGTATTCTCTTTGGACGATGCTCGTGAATTCTTTGATGAGGTTGTTTCCGAAACAGATATTTTATTTTTAAGCGAAAAGCATGATTTGGAAATTATGGGCATTGAATCTGTTGATGCTGCGTTTAAATATCTTTGGGACAAAGGTGTTAGCACTGTTATTATTAAATCAGGTACTGATATGGGATATTATCTTGGATATAATGGCTCTATAAGTTTTACTGAATTTTATACTACTGATGTTTGTGATACAACATGTTCGGGCGATGTCTTTAATGGCGGCTTTTTACACGGTGTTACCCATGGCTGTACCATGATTGAAGCCGCTAAGTTAGCGTCTATTGTCGCCGGCATGCAGGCTCAAGGTATTGGAGCTATTAAATCTATTCCGTATCATGACAAAGTTTATTCTGTTTTTAAAGGTGTTTAAATGGCTAAAAGAGTTGTTATCTCAGGATATTACGGATTTGGAAATTTCGGTGATGAAGCTATCTTAGCAATTTTAACTGAAAAGCTGAAAAAAGCAGGTTTTGAAATTGTTGTTTTGTCATCTGACCCTAGAAAAACATCTATGGAATTTTTCGTTAATTCTATTTATTCTTTTGATTTTCATCAGGCTGCAGGCATTATTAAACAGTCGGATATACTTATTTCCGGCGGAGGAAGCCTTTTACAGGATGTTACAAGTCTTAAGTCGCTTGTTTATTACTTATGGATTATTTTTACTGCCTTAAGATACAAAAAGCGTGTAATTATTTTTGCTCAAGGTATTGGGCCTATTAACAATAAATTAGCAGCTTTTATTACCGGTAAAATCCTAAAAAAATGTTCATATGTTTCTGTTAGAGATTTAAAAAGCTTTAATTTACTACAAAAATGGGGTGTTAAGTCTGATTTACTCTGTGATCCGATTTTTTCGCTTGATTTGAAATCTCAAAATTGTAAAGGCGTTATTGGTGTTCAACTTAGAAATTTCCCTACTATGAATGATAATTTGCTTTATAAACTTGCAAGGCAAATTGTTAAAGATTTCTATGACAAAAAAATTAAAATATTTTCTTTTCAGGATTCAATTGATTTAGATGTATGTAAAAAATTCCAGTCTATGCTTAACGAGTTAAGACCTTCTATTAATACGGAAATTGTAAATTCTTCAAGTTTAGAAAAAACTATATCTGAAATTGCAAAATTAGAATACATGATTGCAATGCGATTTCACGCTGTTGTCGTCGCCGTTAAGATGGGTATAAAAACTATTGCGATAAATTATGATACTAAAGTAGAAAAACTTGCTAATGAGGCTGCTATCCCTCTTATTTCCATGCAGGCCGTTGAAGACTTTGATGCTGTGTTTGAAGATTTAAAATGCATTAATGAAAATAAATTAAGAGAATATGCACTTACAAAGCAATTTGATTGGCAAGGTTTTGATAATGAATTAACTAAGACGGTTTAGTGCTTTTTTTAATTTTCTTAATTTCCCTTTGTTCGTTCCTATACCGCACAACAGCATTGTTGATTTTGGGTTCGTTTTTTCATCTTCTATGTTATATTCATCAAATAGTATTTCTGATAATTCTTCGCCTGTTAAATCAGGTACTTTTACAAGAATTTTTGTTAAGTCATCACCAAAAAATTCACAATTCGGACATTCTTCTCTTAAAATTTCCAATTCATCAAGAAGTTGATCCAGTTTACGTCTTCCCCACCAGCTGTTCAGGTAATTTATATTCGCTTCTATTGAGGCAAGCAATGGATATGACGGAGATGTCGTGTTTATCATTTTTAAAGCTTTTTCAATATTTAAATTCGTGGTTGTATGCAAAAGTGCTGTTGGGTTTACTCCGCCTGCTGTTTTATGAAGCGATTGTATTGTAAAATCCGCTATATTAACTGCACTTTCCGGTAGTCTTGTTGAAAACGGGTAAAGTGCTCCGTGGGCTTCATCTACTATTAAATATGCATTGTATTTATCGCATGTCTTTTTCAGACTTCTAATGTCTGATACAATACCTTCATATGTTGGTGATGTGACTATTACAGCTTTTATATCATCAGTTTTGAGGTAGTGCTCTATCATTTCTGCGTCGGTTTCCATTGGAATTCCCCAATTCGGTTCCGTATTTAAGTCATAAAATACAGAAATTCCGCCGGCCAGTTTCACAGCATTTATATGGCATGGATGTGCATCTCGCCATATTAAAACTTTTTCACCGGGTGATACACAGCTTAATACAGAAACAATTATTCCGCTTGTTGAGCCGTTAGTTAAAAACAATGTAGAAGCTGTTTTATATATTTTTTTGGCTCTGTCTTGTGCTTTTTTTAGTGCTGCTTGCGGATTGTGTGTTTCTGTTTCTGAAATATCAATTTTGTATAATTGTTTTAAAGGTTTATACAAACAAAATTTTTGTGAATGACTTGGTGTCGTAAATAATGCTTTTTTATTTTTTTTCTTTAATAATTTGACCAAACTCATAAATTATTTGTTTTTAATCTCTATATCCCTTTTTGCACAATATTGGATTATTATCATTTTGTCATGATTTGAATTAAATTCAAATTTACCTGAAATGGTGTATCCTTCTGTATTCTTTTCTATACGTATCGGCGAAAAAGTACAGCTGATATTTTGTTCTTCTGAAAGCGGTAATGTAATTTGATATTTTGATTCAATATTTATGTTTTCATTGGTTTTAAATTTCATACCGCCTGCAGATATATCCAATGTCGTTATTTTTAATGCTCTATCGCCTTCAAATAAGTCTAAATCCAGTATATATTTTATACGGGTATATTGTCTTCTTTGCAAAAATTTATGCTTTGCGGGACTTGCTATTTTTAATGTTTTACCGTTAATTTCTTTTGCATATGAATTAAAATAAAGCATTCCGTATTGTGTCTGCGTATAAAATTCGCAATAGTTACTTCTTAATATACCTTCAGGTTCATAATCCAACTCAAGCATAAAATAATCAGGAGCAACTTCTGTTATTACACCTTTATTTGCATTTTTAAAATTATGCGGCACTATTGTTACTTTTAAATCCTTTGATATTAATTCTCTCATTTTTTACCCTTTCCATGCGTTTATTATACTTTATTTTTTTTATTTTGTCAGCTACTTTACAAAAAAAAGGCCTCTCATATGAGAGGCAATGCTGAGCAATCAGAAGAGTTGAGGATTTACATATTCATCTTACGATACTTTTTTTATTATTCATTGTCTGAATTGCTTATTATTTTTCACAAAAAAATAGCCCCTTTTATGGAGCTATTTTTATTTATTTATTTATTCTTATTACTTTTCTTTAAGAAATGATTCGTAATTTCTTGCCAAAAGATGTGTTCTTACTTGATTTATCAAATCAAGTGCTACTCCAACCATGATTATTAAAGAAGTAGCTCCGATACCTTGCAATGTCTTTATATTTGTTATGTAACTTGCAAGTGATGGTACTAAGGCTATTATTCCAAGTCCCATTGCACCGATAAATGTTGTTTTGGTTAAAATTCTATCAAGTGCTTCAGCTGTCGGTTTTCCGGGTTTTATCCCAGGTATTGATGAACCGTATTTTTTTAAATTATCAGCTATATCTTTTGGCTGCATATTTGGCATAATTGATGCGTAGAAAAATGTTAACGCTACAATTAATGCAAAATATAAAATATAATATGTTATTCCGTCAGGACTCAACCAGTGATTTAAAGTCATTACCATGTTTTTTACGGCATATGACTTGAAATTAGCTTGTCCGACTAATGTTAATACTGTTGATGGAAATAACAATATTGCAATAGCAAAAATGATAGGCATTACACCGCCGGGATTTAATTTAAATGGTATAAATGAATTCATTCCACCGTATATTTTATTACCAACCTGGCGTTTCGGGTTTACTATGACAACTTTTCTTACAGCTTCCTGCATTATTACAATAAATACCATTGCTGCAAAAAATATTGCAAGCAGCATAAATAAACCAAATTGTAACGCTGAACTATTAGCTACCATTTGTGCTGTTCTTGAGGCATATACAGGTATACCTGAAATTATACCTACAAAGATTATTAATGAACCGCCATTTCCTATGCCCTTTTCTGTTATAAGCTCAGATAACCACATTACCAGTACTGAACCGGCTGTTAATACTACTACCGAACTTATAAAAAACATTATAGGGTTTAAATTTGGCAATACTGCTCCAGGCAAATGATGCAAATACAGCATAAATATTAACGATTGAAATACAGCTAAGATTACTGTAAATACTCTTGTATACTGCGATAATTTTCTTCTGCCTGCTTCACCTTCTTCTTTTTGAAGTTTTTCAAGTGACGGAATTACTACAGATAACAATTGAACAATAATTGATGCCGTAATAAATGGTCCTATACCTAATGCAAAGATTGATACAGTTCCTAATGCTCCGCCTGAAAATAAGTCCAAAAATCCAATGATGTTATTTCCCTGTGCAATGTTTGCAAATACCTGATTGTTTATACCAAACAACGGCATTTGTACACCAAGCCTGAAAGCTGCTATCATTAAAAAAGTAAATAAGATTTTTTGCTTTAAGCCTGATGCCTGCCACATTGACATTAAATCTTCAGTTGTAGGCATTTTTATTCCTTGTGCCATTATACTAACTCAACCTTTCCGCCTGCGGCTTCTATTTTTTCTTTTGCTGATGGTGTTACATAACTTGCTTTTACGGTTACGGCTTTTTTGATTTCTCCGTTACCTAAAATTCTTAAACCATCTGCTGATGAATGAACTCTTTTGGCTTCTTTTAAAGTTTCTAATGATACTTCTTTAAGTCCCAATTGAGCAATTCTTCCCACATTAATTTCGGCATAGTTAAGTTTATTTATTACCTGAAAACCTTTTAATTTAGGAAGTCTTCTGTATGCAGGCATTTGTCCGCCTTCAAACCCTCTTTTTGCACTGCTTCCTGAACGTTGGCCTTCTCCGTTATGCCCGCGGCAAGATGTTTTTCCTCTGCCTGATGATCTTCCTCTGCCTACACGTTTTGTTTTGTGGGTTGACCCTTCTGCGGGTTTTAAATCTTCTAATGTAATATTTGTCATTTTTCGTTTTCCTCTTTTTATTTTGACCGCTCGCTTTTCACTGTCGTTACACTAGTAACTGTACGCAGTCTGTACTATTTTACCACTTCTAATAAATGTGATACTTTATTTACCATTCCCATAATGGTTGGTGTTTCTGAATGTTCAACTGTTTGGTCTTTTTTGCTTAAACCAAGTGCTGCAACCACTTTGCGTTGTGCTTCTGACGCTCCTATTAAACTTTTTACAAGTTTAATTTTTATTGTATTTTTCTTTGTCATAATTCTATTTCCTTTATTTAATTATATTATCTTTTTTTGTCAATTGTATTACAGGCTAGTTTAATAATTCAGCCATTGTCAATCCACGTTTTTTAGCTACTTCATTAAACGGTGTCAAAGCTTTTAATGCGTTAATTGTTGCGTAAGCTGCATTTAAAGGTGATTTTGAACCTAATGATTTTGCTAATATATTTTCAATACCTGCAAGTTCTAATACAGGTCTTACAGCACCACCTGCTATGATACCTGTACCTTGTGAGGCCGGTCTTAACATTACTGCTCCTGCTCCTGATTTACCTGTAATCGGATGCGGAATAGTTGTTTTGAATATAGGTACTGTGATAAGATTTTTTCTGCCGTCAGCTATTGCTTTTTGTATTGCTATTATTACTTCTGCAGCTTTTGCACAGCCTATACCTACTTGGCCTTTTTTGTTTCCAACTATTACTATGGCTCTAAAACTTAATTTCTTTCCGCCCTTTACTACTTTTGTTACACGGCTTATTTGAACTACTTGTTCTGTCCATTCGCTTTGCGGTTTTTCTTCTACTGTTTCTATTCTTTGTTTTTTGCCGCTTCTTGATCTGCGTTTTGATTGTCTTTCTTGAGGGGCATCTTCTGTAACTTCTGCTACTTCTTCAATTACTTCCTCTGTTACTTGTTCAGTTTCTTCAGCTACATTTTCTTCTTGTGAAACTGTAATTTCGTCTTTGTTTTCTAAATCCATTGATTTTACCTTTCATTAGTTTAATGTGATTTCTTATCGGGTACGAATACATCAAAATAAAGCTATTTATAGCTATTGATAAAATATTCGTGAGTAACTTTTCTGACATAATTAATTTAACATAAACAATTTTTATTTGCAATATGTCTTTAAGAACAATTTACTCTTCCTTTAACATTTTTAATAAAAGCTCATCCAGATCATTTACTTTAATTATTCTGTCTTCCGAATACTTTTTGAAATCGGAATTTGCTTTTTTAGTTAGGTTAATAATTGCTTCCAATGATTGTAAATGTGTCGGCAAAGATTTATTTGTGTTTGGCTCTTCAGTTTTTTTAAATTTGTTCTTAATCTTAAATATTAAAGTATTTATTGCTCTTTTGGAAAAAAATTTGTTAAAACGTTTTATTTCTTTATTAGTTGTAATTATATGTATGTCTTTATCATCAAGCACATCAGTATTTATATTATGAACTTCGGCATTTGCCATAAGCCATTCTTTGGAACCGCCGGCTATTTCGGCCAGTTTGTCTATTCTTTCATTAATTAATGTTTTTATCGGATTTTCGCCAATAAAGCTATCGCATCCTTCACGTTTGAAGTATTTATACATTGGCAAAAAATCTTCTTCTATTACTTTTATATTCTTTTCGCTTAGAGGAATTTTGTATATTCCTGTAAAATTTATATTGTTATTTATTTTCATATATAATTCTCTATTCCATTAACATTTTTGTTAAAAGTTCTTTTGTATCATTTACTTTAACTATTCTATCACCTGAAAATTGAGTAAAATGAGAATTCTCTTTTTGAGTTATGTTAATGATTTCTTCCAATAATTGTAAATGTAATGGCAAAGATTTATTTATATTGGGTTTTTCAGGCTTTTTAAACAGATTTTTAATTTTTTGCTTTAGTATTATACGTTTTTTTGTTTTTTCTAGAAAAAAGTTTTTAAGACTTAAAATGTCGTTCTTTGTCGTAATTATATGCATAAACTTATCTTCAAGAAAATCTGTATTTACATTATGGTGCTCTGCATTCATCATAAGCCATTCTTTAGAACCGCCGGCTATGTCTGCCAGTAAGTTTATTCGTTCATTTATAAACATTTTCATTGGATTTTCGCCGGGAAACCCGAGGACCTCTTCCTGCCTTAAATATTTATACATTGGTAAAACATATTGTTTTATCTCTTTCAAATTTTTATCGTTTAGAGGGATTTTTTATATTCCTGTAAAATTTATATTATTGTTGATCTGCATATAATCTCCTAAATTTTTTAATTATCATTTTTCCTTCATTAACGCAAAGTACAGATCAATAGAATGATTAAAATTTTTTACATCTTCTTTTTCTATAAATTTTTGAAATATTTCATTTTCTTTTTTATTATATTTAAGTAAATCAAATGCTAATCTTAAGTGTTTAGGCAAATCCTCAGGATATTTTTTCTTTGGAATAAAAAATCTCTTTATTTTAGTATATAATGAATTCTTTAATTTCATTTGTTTCTGGTAATAATTATGTAGTTTTTTAATACTTTCTTCGGTTGTAAAAACATATATGGGGTTCCTTTTAAGTTCATATATATCTACGTGATGAATGAAGGCATTATTTTCAAACCATTCATTTGAATAACCTAAAGCCTCAATATGTTGGTTCAGTTGCTTATTTATTTTTTCAACTAAAGGATTTGATCCATTAAATATTAATATGGGTTTTTCTTTCTTTTTCATATAATCGGAAACAATTGATTTCATGCTTTCACAATTTGCTTTTGAATAAGTAAGTTTATATATACCATTAAAATTAGTTCTGTCTGATAATTTAACTTGCATAATTATACCCTTTTAGTCTTATAAAATCAGTCAATTAATTTTTTGCTAGTTTGTAATAATTTCTTCAAGTTTATCAAGCATACATTTTTTTATATGCAGGCATTCATCTTTTGTTTTAGCCTCAAAACGCAGTGTAAACACTGGTTCTGTATTGCTTTGTCTTATAAGTGCAAAGCCGCCGTCAAAAACTATTCGCATTCCGTCAAGTGTAATTATATCCTTTATTTCACTGCCAAACATGGCTCTATTATTATTTACATATTCTTTTAATTTTTCTAGAACTGCTTTTTTTAACTCATTTGCACAGGGAAAACGTACCTCATCAGATGTATATACAGCGTCAAATGGTTTTAATAAATCTTGTATTTTGAAATCTGAATTATTCTTTTTATTTTTTGCAATAATTTCTATTATTCGGCAACCGGCATAAATTGCATCATCAAATCCATAGTATCTGTCTTTAAAAAATGTGTGGCCGCTCATTTCTCCTGCTAAAATAGCACCTGTTTCTTTCATTTTTTCTTTTATATATCCGTGTCCGGTTTTGCACATTATTGCTTTTGCACCTGTTTTATTTATTGTGTCGTATAGAACTTGCGAACATTTTACTTCTGATACAACAGTTGGTTTTAAGCTGCTTGTTGAAATTAAATCCATTGCATATATTAAAAGAAGCTTATCACCTGTTAAAGGATTTCCGTTAGTATCAACAACACCTATTCTGTCGCTGTCTCCGTCATAGGCTATACCTACATCAGCATTATTTGCTCTAACTGCGTTTTCTATATCTTTTAAAGTCTTTAAATCACTGGGGTTCGGGTGATGATTTGGAAATGTTCCGTCAGGTTCGGAATATAATTCAATAACTTCACAACCAAGCTCTCTATATAATTTTGGTCCGACAAGGCCTCCTGTCGCATTTGCACTGTCTACAACTACTTTTAAGCCTTTTCCTATATATCCGAAACGTTTTTTCATATCTTCAATATACACAGGTATTATGTCATATTCTTTAATAAGCTCATTATTTGCCGGTTGAAAAGCATCAGACCAGTGTTTGAATGTCAATTCTTTAACTTCTTTTATTTGCAATTCATTCAAAGTTTGGTGTTGATATGTCATTTTTAATCCGTTATATTCGCTTGGATTGTGGCTTGCCGTTATAATCATAGCAGATATAACTTCAGACATTGTAACTTCTGAATAGTAACCTATTGGTGTCGGTGCAAGACCCAGGTCAATAACTTTTGCTCCTGTTGAGGTTATGCCGGCAATTAACGCTTTGGAAAGGCTTGGCGAATGTAATCTCGCATCACGGCATATGGTTAATGTCATGTCAGACGGGCTTTTGGCAGACTTTTTTTTAAGCCATTCTATAAATCCTATTCCGATATTGTAATATAGTTCTTCTGTTATATCTTTTCCGTAAATTCCTCTTATATCATTTTTACCAAAAGCCTGATTATATTTTTGCATATGTCCTCTCCATTATTGTATAATTATAGCATGAAGTTCTGTCATGCTGTTTTTAATAAACAAAATTGTGCTGCCTGGCTTTTTATTTTGCCTGCTGTTTTGGGCACTTTAATTTTTATTATTATTCCTGTTATTTGCTCATTCGGCCTGAGTTTTGTAAAGTGGGATTTACTTAATCCGGTTGAATTTGTCGGGTTTGATAACTATTTGGAAATCTTTAATGAGGCTTTGTTTTATAAAATTTTTATAAACACAATTGTTTTTGCAGTGTCAACATCTATATTTGGTGTCATTATTCCGCTGATTTTAGCGGCTGTTTTAAATGATAAGATTAGAGGCTCCGAGTTTTTTAAAACAGCATATTTTTTACCGTTTATTACTCCTATGGTAGTTATTGGTATTGTTTGGCAATGGATTTTTGATCCTAATATTGGTATGTTGAATAATTTTTTGCACCTGCATATTAATTGGCTATATGATACAAATTTTGCAATGCCAGCATTGATAATTGTTTCTGTTTGGAAACTTATCGGGTACAATATGATAATTTTTTTGTCTTCTCTAAGTGCAATTAATCAAAATATTTTTGAAGCTGCGAAAGTTGATGGGGCTAATCCTGTTCAAATATTTTTTAATGTTTTAATTCCTCTTCTTTCACCTTCAATCTTTTTTGTAATTATAATTACTGCCATAAGTTCATTTCAAATTTTTGATTTAATTTATTTAATGACGCAGGGCGGTCCCTTTGACAGTACTAATGTTATGGTTTATGCTATTTATAAAAATGCATTTGAATACTTTAATGTAGGCAAAGCCTCTGCTATTGCCTACGTTTTGTTTGTAATTATTCTAATTCTTACGCTTATTCAATGGAATTTACGTAAAAAGTTGATTTATTTGGAAGAATGAGTTTTCTTTTTATATACTAATTTTTCATCAACATAATACTTTGACATTAATTTGTTCAAATTAGTTTTAACTTCATCATTTACAAATAATGTTTGGTAATTTTTACTGCTGCTATTATTTAAAGATTTTATTGTGTTTATATCAAATTCATCTAAAGGAACAGTGATACTTTTGTTTGTTTTTAAATTTGTCATTACATATTCGGGTTTTAATGTTATACCCTTTATTGTACGTTCAGGAACAACATCCACTAGCAATAAAGCATTTTTGTGATGTGCTGCAAGCTGTTCTAATTCAGAAACCAATTCTTTGCCTTCATCATCACTATTGCTTAAAATATTGTCAGTAATTTTTTCCATATTGTTATTTCTTACAAAGTTTGCCTGAAAATTCGGCTCAAAACCTATTCTATTTATTTGCATACCGTTCTCCTTTTATTATAGTAATGCTCGTAAATATTTTTTTTGTTATATTGAATAATTTTTTGTTAACAAATATTTACATAAAATACTCTTTAAATATTTTAACGCTGCAATATTTGCCGCACATTGTACATGGCTCGCCGTTATCAATGTCTTCTAGAGTGCATTTATCTATAGCTGCAGCACGTTGAGCTTTCCAGTCCAGTTTTTTCCTGGCAATAGCCATATCCATATCCATTTGATAAGCTTGTTTATTACCTCTTGCCAAATCAGCTGAATGTGCTGCAATTTTGCTGGCAATTATACCTTCTCTCACCTGTTTTGCATCGGGCAGGCCAATGTGTTCTGCCGGTGTTACGTAACATAAGAAATCAGCACCGTGGTATGCCGCAAGGGTTCCGCCTATTGCAGAAGTTATATGGTCGTATCCAGGGGCGATATCTGTTACAAGCGGTCCTAAAACATATAGTGGGGCATAATCCGTTAGAACCTTTGCAGTTTCTATCATTGCCGGAATTTTATTCAATGGTACATGCCCCGGGCCTTCTACCATTGCTTGAACTCCGGCTTCACGAGCCCTTTTTACAAGTTCACCGAGCACTATTGTTTCAGCTACCTGTGCTCTATCTCCGGCATCGGCTATGCAACCTGGTCTTAAACCGTCACCAAGCGATAGTGTACAGTCATATTCTTTTGCTATTTCTAAAAGTTCATCATAGTATTCGTAAAGCGGATTTTCTTTTCCTGTTGCTTTGATCCATGAAGCAAGCATTGAACCGCCTCTTGACACTATATCCATTATGCGGCCTTGCTTTTCTAATTGTTCAACTACAAATTTAGTTACTCCGCAGTGCACTGTTATAAAGTCTATGCCGTCTTCACATTGTTTTTTTATATCTGAAAATAGTTTTTCTTTTGAAAGTTTTGATATATCTTTATACTCATCTAAGGCTTCTTTGCCTGCCTGGTACATTGGAACTGTTCCAATTGGAAGTTTAGTCGCTGCTATAATTTGCTTTCTCGTCCCATCTATATCTGAACCGGTTGACAAATCCATTAATACATCGGCTCCGGTTGCTTCTATTATTCTAACTTTTTCCAACTCCTGCTCAATGTTTGATCTTTCCATTGACGTGCCTATATTTGCATTAATTTTTACTGTCATTCCTTCACCAACTGCGGTTGGAATGACATTTTCTCTTCTGTTATTCTTTAATATAACAACACGGCCTTGAGCAACTTTTTCTCTCACAAATTCAGGTGTCACACCTTCTTTTAGTGATATATATCTCATTTCCTCAGTTATATTACCTTTTTTTGCCTCTATGATTTGTGTAGTCATTTTCCTCTCCCTTTTTTATTTATTATATCATCAATATTTTTAAGAAATGTAACAAAAATTATTCATTGTGAAATTGCGGATTAAAAATTTTTTTTTATTGATATATAAGAGAGGAGCTATATTATGTTAAACATTTATCAAGGTATGGACCGTGCATCTTTAAGCAGAATGGATCAATTAACTTTTGATAAATATGACAAGGATGAAGACGGTGTAATCAGCTATAGTGAGTACAATAATTTTGTTGCAGTATCGGGTATTAATAAAGTTAATACTAAAAAAACTGAAAATAAAGGTTTTGATTTAGAACAATATGATCCGCAAGGAAGTATTAATTTTGAAAGTAATGGAGGTTTTAACGCTAAAAAATTAAACGTAATTGCATAATTTATTAAATTATGTAAAAAATTAAATAAAAAATTAAAGTTTTGAATACACATTCCGTAATTAATATTACAAGGAGTGTGTATTTTATGTATGAAGATTTAAAGAAAAATGATATTATAGTTGAATTAAAAACATTGATAGATAAGGCAGAAGAAGTTCAATCTGATGTTGATGCATATTGCAAGTTTATGAAGCAAGTAATGCTTTCAGTATCAGGTTTAAATTAGTCTGTTGTGGAATGATATATAACAGAATTTCATCTAAATTTTAATTATGAAGATAGTAATTTTGGGTGGAGTTGCAGCAGGTGCAAAGGCCGCAGCAAAAACAAGAAGGCTTTTGCCGGATGCAATTATTGATTTATATACTGATGATCGATATATATCGTATTCAGCCTGCGGGCTGCCTTATTATATTCAAGGGAATTTTTCCGATTACAGAACTTTATTGGTCAGAAGTCCTGAAGAATTTGAAGCTCAAGGAGTAAAAATTCATCTACGCTGTAAAGCTATAAAAATTCTTCCCGATACAAATCAGGTTTTAATAAATAATTTAGACGAAAATAGGGCATTCCTTGTTGAATATGACAAGTTAGTAATTGCGACCGGAGCAAGACCTATTATCCCGCAAATAGAAAACGTAGATTTAAAAAATGTTTTTACCGTTAGACATATCGAAGACGGTATTGCGATTAGGGAACAAATGCAAAAGTCAAATCATGCAACTATTATAGGCAGCGGCTATATAGGATTAGAACTTTTGGAAGCATTTGTTGAAAATAATATTAAAGTTACTTTGGTAGAGTTTGCCCCTAAAATAGCTCCTTTTTTTGATGATGATATTTCAAATATAGTTCAAGAACAGTTAAAAAGCATTAGTGACGACAGATTCGAAATCATGACATCGGAATTTGTAACCTGCTTTATTCCTGATGAAAACGGTAATGTTAAGATAGTTAAAACAGGTACAGGAAAACAGTTTACAACAGATATGGTAGTTTTATGTACAGGTGTACGGCCTAATGTTGAATTTGCAAGGGAAGCGGGTATTGCTATCGGTGAAACAGGAGCAATTAAAGTTAACAAACATATGAGGACAAATTTCCCTAATATTTATGCTTGCGGTGATTGTGCCGAAAAAAATCTTTTAATATCAAATACAAAAGTTTGGATACCTTTGGGTTCGACTGCAAATAAAGAAGGCAGAGTAGCAGCAATAAATTTATCCGGAGGTGATGAAGATTTTGAAGGTGTTTTAGGGTCTTCTGTTGTACGATGCCTCTCCTTAACAATGTCTATGACCGGATTAAATGAAAAAAATGCTTTAAAATTAGGGTTACATCCAGTTTCTTCTGTAGTTACTAAAAATGATAAAGTCGGGTATATGCCTGATGTCAACAATATTACACTAAAACTTACCGCAGACAAAATAACCGGACTTTTACTCGGCGGACAAGCTGTTGGGGCCGGTGATGCTGATAAAAGAATAAACGCACTTACAGCAGCTTTACTAGGCAGGTTAACTGTAGAAGAATTTACTAAAAATGATTTGACGTACGCACCGCCTTATGCTCCTACAATTGATCCTTTGCTCAATGCCGCTCAAATTTTGCTTGAAAAAATTAAGCAATGTTAGATTTTATAAATTTTGCGGCAGCTTCTCCCATAGAAAAACAGCTTGCCTGAACTCTTAAGGCACCTTGTGCCATATACTCGGCACTGACACAACGTCCTGCTACTAATAAATTATCATAGTCATCTGATAAAAGCGATTCTATCGGAAGCTGATATTCGCCCGTAAAACTCAATGTTGATGTATTTTTACCCGCTGTGTGTACGTCTACCGGATAATTTGATATAACTGCCGGATTTTTAAATTTTTTACCTGTCCTTATATCGTCTAATTTATATACATATTTACCTTTTATTCGATTAGATACCCTTACCCCTAACATATCTGCAATATTTGATATATATGCATTTTTAAATCCCGGAAAATACGCTTTACAAAAATTGCTTAGTCTTAAAATAGCTTCTCTTGCTGTTTTTACACCTTTTGATATATCTTTTGTATCACACGGGTCAAGCGATAGCACCAATCTAGGACAGTTAAACGCTATACTGTCAGGCATACCGGCTATTGTAAATACCTGAAAATAGTTCCTATCAGTGTCTTTTAGTATATTATTTTTAACCGCATCATCGAATATTTCAGCTAATGCCCAGTGCTTATCAGTATCCCAGGTGTATGCTGTGGATAAATGCGTCTGCCCGGCTATTTCCTCTACTGTAGTTACATCTCTGTTATTGTCTATTTCTAACAACCACTTTCCAAATTCTTCTAAATTTATCCCGCTCATTATAAATCGAAGACTCATTGGCTGATATTCTCTCGGATTTTCTAAAAAATTGCATTTTAAAATTTTTCCAATTTCACAATTTCCTGTTGTATCAATAACATATCTCGTTTCGATAGGTTCAAATAACATGTTATTTTCAATATCTATCGTATCGTCATATACCGATAAAATATTTGTATTAATATACAATGTCTTTAAAGAGCGATTCGAGTGAAAAATTTTATATACGAATGTGCTAAAACGTACATCTACAGAGGCTTCTGCCATCAAGTTATCAAGGACAATTTTACATAGCTCGGGATTGAACCATCCTTTATTGTTTTGATAAGTAATTTGGCCGCCAATTTCGTGTAATTTTTCAATTAAAATATTATAAAAATCATTATTAATTTGATTTTTGCCGGAATACATTACGGGAATTACAAGTCCTGAGGTAATTGAGCCGCCAAGATGAATATTTTTTTCAAGCAGCATAGTCTTTAACCCCAGTTTACCTGCTGTATAAGCCGCTGCACAACCGGCTGTTCCGCCACCCACTACTACTACATCATACATTATTTGCCGCTCCTATATGTTTTTATAAATTTAGAACTGGATATAAGCTTGCTTTCAGCAGTTTCATGTTCATGAGTTTTTAATATAGTAGAATTATTAAGTGTTAATTTAGAATTATCTCTATAGCAAATTCCTGCTTTTGAATTTATTAGCCCTAAATCATATTCAGAAAGTCCGATTTTTATATTTTCTAATTTTTTTGCAGCAATCGTCCCCATATATTTGTCATTTTCTTTGTTGTAAATTTTTCCTACCCAAAATCCTGCATTTATAAATGCGTTTCTGACACAAGCTGCATTTGAATATGTCAATATAAGTCCATTGTCGTCAAGGTGCTTATGCAATTGTTTAAAAAATTCAACTGTCCACAGGCAAGGACATTTCGCCGGTGTAAATGCATCTAAAAATATGTAATTATATTTATTAATATCGTCTTGAATAGCCTGCCTTGCATCCCTAAAATCAAAGTCAAATATAAAATCGTTTAATTTAAGGTGTTTCATGGCCTTTTTATACCTTGTTGATATATACCTATAATATATATTATGTAAGAAGGCGTTTAAACGTCTTAGAAGAGTATAATTTATCCCCTGATTTTTATAAAATTCAAAAATTGACCTTATATAATTGTCAAAATATTGATTGTATTTTTTATTTTTTAATATTGATAAAAATTCTTCATTTTCAAAAATTTCAGGTGAAGATTTTATTATTTTTCTGAGCAATATTATATTTATATAATCTCTGTATTTGTATTTAACTTTTGTTTTATTATTTAAAAGTCGTTCTATTTTTTCATTCGTAAAATTTAATTTATTTTTTTGCAGTATTCTTTTTGCATTTTTTACAAACGGTGATAAGTATACTAAATTTTTGTCTTGCTCTATTGCTTTTATATAAATTCTATTAAATTTGTTATCGGTATCTATCGTATCGATAGTAGTATTTATATCAGAAATTTTATTTTCAAAAATTTCTAAAAAATAATTTAAAAAAGCTTTAGAATTATAACCGATACCAAAACAAATATCTAAGATTTTAATTTCGTTATGGGATTTAAAAAAATCTTTAAAGTTAGCAGGGAAAATAAATTTTTCGCAAGCTTCAGTAAATGCACCGTAGGTAGAATGGTAGATATCATCGTCATTAGGGCTATATAGCCCAACGGAACCGTCATTTGTAAAATAAGGATACAATTTATACATATAGTTATTATAGACTATTGAGAAAAGAGTTCAAGTTCGTTAAAAAACTTATAATTAGCATATTTTTTGTGTTTTTGTTATACTATAGTAGCGAAAAGAGGAAAATATGAAAGTAAGCGTGAAAGTGCCGGCAACGGCTGCAAATATAGGACCAGGCTTTGATTGTTTAGGAATGGCATTGCCTATATATAATACTATAACAATAGAAGAAACCGTTTTACCGGGTACAGGGGTCGAAATAAACGTTATATCTGAAGATGAGGCTGTAGATGAGTTATCAATAGAACATTTGGCTTTAGATGAAAACAGTTTAATATATAAAGCTGTAGAGCTATTGTATAATTCAATAGGTCAGACTCCAAGTGAATTAAAGATTAATATACATTCAAATATACCTATAGCAAGGGGATTAGGAAGCAGTGCATCCGTAATAGTCGGCGGCTTAATAGCTGCGAATGAATTATTAGGCAGACCTGCGGATGAGGCAGCTTTATTGTCAATAGCGACTGAAGTTGAAGGACATCCTGATAATATAACACCGGCTATTGTCGGAGGATTGGTTTTGTCTTCTCAGGAAGAGGATTGTACTGTCGTTTATAAAAAATTAAATTGGCCTGATGAATGGACAATTACTGTTTGTATACCTGAATATGAGCTATCTACTGATATTTCAAGGTCAGTATTGCCAAAAGAAGTGCCGATGTGTGACGCAGTTTTCAATGCAAAACGCATGGCTATGTTTGTTGAAGCAATTAATACAAAAGATACAGAACTTATGAAATTGGCTTTACAAGACAAATTACACCAGCCGTATCGCATGAAATTAGTTCCAGGATTGGAAAAAATTATGCAGAATCTAAAACATGAAGAAAATGTTCTTGGCTGCGTTTTAAGCGGGGCAGGACCTTCTATTTTAGTTATTTCTCATAAAAATAATCTTGATAAAATTCATTCAATAGTTAAAGATACCTGGAATGATTTGAATGTTAAGGCAGTTATCAAAACTTTAACTGTCGAACAAAATGGAGCACATGTAGTTAACCAGGAAGATTAAACTTTAGGAGCATAAAGTTATATGGCTTATGTGTCATGATTTAAGTATGCATATAAGTATATCATCCAAATGTGTTGGCTGTGGTGCGTGTGCACTAATTAATCCGGAAATTTTTGAGATAAACAAAAATTTTGCGGTTGTAAATCCTAATTTTATATCAGGAAATGAAGAAAGCTGTATTGATGCGGCAATAGAATGTCCGGTAAATGCTATTAGTGTTTACGGCTAAAGTGCTTTAAATGTTAAAGCACTTAGCGACTTAGCGACTTATCGTCTTAACAACTTAATTAGCTTTGACCTGTGTATCTAGGAACTAGGTTTTCAGCTCCTGCTTTTTCCATTTCTTGCATGCTCTTATAATCATTTTGAGCTAATTGTATTTGTGTTTCTAATGATTCTTTTTCAACTGTTAAATCTTCTTCCAAATCTTTTAATGGTTGCAACTGCATTTCTTTGTAAGTTTCAAAGTTATTTTCAAGCATTGTATTTTGTTGCATTAAAGCACTTTGCATTGCCTGTTGTTGATATTGGAACATAGTTGTCATTTGTTGCTGAACATTTGTGAACATTGTAGCTTCATTACCTTGTAATGCGGCATACATATTTCCGCCGTTTTCTTGAATTGCTCTTAATTCAGCCACTCTATCAGCTCCCATACCACCAGCTTCTAGTGCACTCCAAATACTTCCTTGCATACCAGCACTCATACCAAACATCATATTTGACATATATGCTTGATTTTGAGTTTTTATATTTCTCTCTTGCTGAGTTAAAAATCTTTCCATATTGGCAATATCACGAGTGGCACGTCTCAATTGTGATTGAACGCTTACCATACGGGCTTGGAGTTGTCGAACTCTCTTGCCGGCCATTAATTTTCCAAATGCGCCTAATAAGAAACCCATTTTTAGTCCTCGTGTTTTGTACTCTTAAATATATAAAGTATATATATATCAGATTATTGCTTTTATTAAATATTTTTGTTACAAAAGTTAATAAAATATTATACTAATAAGAAACCTGTTTTATTGCATTAATTGCATGTTTTTTATAAAATTTTTTTAAAGTGAGGTTCATATGCTAAAAGTTAAATATATAGTGTTAATTATTTTTGCAGTATTATGTTTGTTATTTTTACCTAAAGTAGTAGGAATAATGCTGTTATTTTTTGCGTCATATGTTATAGCAGCCGCATTAAACCCGTATGTTAACAAACTTGAAAAAAAAATGTCACGCGGTTCTGCAGCTACACTGGTCGTTACTGGCGGAATTGTTGGTGTAATTGCTTTATTTCTTCCAATATTTTTTATTGCGTACAAAGAAATTAAAGTATTTGTCTATATGTTACCTGAAAAGCTTAACATCCTGGCTAATTTTTTGTTAACACAAAAATTTAGAGGTCAGACTATTTCGGATATGGTTGATTTAAATTCGATATTAGGCTCTTCGACAAATTTAGCCCAAAATATCTTTAATCAATCTGTAAACATTACACTGGGGTTAGCACAGGTTTTTGTAGTAGCTTTTGCGATAACAATGATTGTATTTTATCTTTTGGTTGATAAAAGTTATTTACGCACAAAATTTTTAGAATTTTTTCCGGCGGAAATTAAAGATAAAGCGAGTATGATTTTATCTTCAATTACCTTCAAGGTAGGAAGTTACGTCCGTGCACAAGTTCTGTCTATGGTATCTGTTGGAGTTTTAGTAATGTTATCACTGCTGCTGCTTGGAATAGATTACTCATTACTGCTCGGTTTAATATCAGGTATTTTGGATATTATTCCTATATTAGGACCGGTAATTTCCTTGGCTTTAATTATTTTAGTCGCAGCACAATTAGGATGGGTTAAAGTTATTCTTGCGATTGTTGCATTTTTGGTTATTCAACAAATTTCAAATTATATGATAAGACCGTTTTTATTCGGGAAATTTATGGCACTTCACCCATTGATGGTATTTTTCTCATTATTTGTAGCTCAACAATTTTTGGGGGTATGGGGTGTTATTTTAGCACCTGCGATTGCCGCAACTGTGTGTGTACTGATTGATGAGTTGTATTTGATACCGATTAACAGAGGTAATATCGTTGAAAACGCTTCAGAATGACATTTATTTATACGGCAGAAACAGTCACAAAAATGCTGATTTTAATGTTTGGATGGGGTTTCCGGGACCTGAATCCTTTGCTCTTTCTTCGTTAGGTTTTTTATGGATGTATAAATCACTTGATGAAACCGACGATATAAATGTTAAAGCTGTTTATACTGATACATATGCCTTGCCAAAACAAAAACCTGATATGATCGGATTTTCATTTACATTTGACATGGATTTTATAAATATATTTAAGATGATAGAAAATTTTGATCTGCAGCTGTATAACAGAAAAGAGGACGATCCGTTAATATTTGCCGGCGGGCCTGTTGTCACAGCTAATCCAAAGCCTTATTCAAAATTTTTTGATTTTTTTATTATTGGTGATGGTGAAAACCTTAATTTAGAAGTTGCGAAATTGTGTAAACTTAATAGTGCCAAATCAAAATCCGAAAAATTAGAACTTCTTTCTAAACTTGAAGGCGTATACGTCCCGTCTTT
Organism: Candidatus Gastranaerophilales bacterium; assembly: GCA_944323365.1. Lineage (GTDB taxonomy): Bacteria > Cyanobacteriota > Vampirovibrionia > Gastranaerophilales > Gastranaerophilaceae > SIG32. Next base: position 20,656 of record CALUSG010000049.1, on the reverse strand, counting down.
AGAACAAAAATGTGTAAAAAAAGTTACTAATTCTATAGATAAATGTATATATACACCAGTTATAAGCAATAAAGCCTTTTTTAAAAATACATTTATAGTTGAGGTTGAGCGTGGATGTGCTAATAAATGCGGTTTTTGCCTTGCCTCATATTTGAATTTACCAATAAGGTTTACACAGTATCAGGATATTATTGACAAAATTGAAATGGGGCTTAAATATACGGATAAAATTGCACTTCTAGGTGCACAGATTACGGCTCACCCAAAATTTAAAGAAATTTGCAATTATATTTACAAACAAATTGAACAGGGCAAAAAGATAAATATGAGTATTTCGTCAATGCGTGTAGACGCTTTTAGCCCTGAAGTAGTCAAAACTCTTGTTGCTGCCGGACAAAAAAATACAACCCTTGCAATTGAAGCAGGAAGTGAAAGATTGAGAAAACTTATAAATAAAAATTTATCTGAAGACCAAATATTTAGTGCTGTTGATGTCGCAGTCAAAAATGGTCTAAAAGGTTTTAAGTTTTACGGTATGCTGGGTCTGCCAACAGAAACGTATCAGGATTTGGATGAAATGATTATGCTTGCTAAAAAAATTAAACAAAAGTATAAATCTTTTGATATATCCTTCGGGTTTTCAAGCTTTGTGCCAAAACCAAATACTCCGTTTCAATGGTGCGGACGTGAGGACACTAAATCTTTAGAAAAAAAAGTAGCTTATCTCAAAAAAGAATTACATAAATTAGGCATAAAAGCTCAGTTTTCAAGTATTAAATGGGATTATTATCAGGCTGTTCTTTCAAGAGGTGATGAATCCATTTGTGATTACTTAGTTGATGTGTATAAAAATAATTCGACATTAGGTGCATTTAAAAAATGTGCGAAAAATAAAATAAATACAGACTTTTTTGCACTTAATAATTATAATTACGAAACCAAATTCCCCTGGGATTTTATTGAGATAAAGCCGGGTAAAGAATTTTTGATTAAAGAAAGTAAAAGACTTTTAGAAGATTGGTGTATGGTCTGAATAGACTAAACTTGACCAATTTTCATAATAACTAATTTGTGTAGCACTGCCGGTTTTTATAAAAATTTTGGCAATTTTATCTGTAGGTAAACCAATAGCTGCACATATTGCCGCTTGTATAACTTCAGGATGCGTAACTACTATAACCCTGTTGCCGATATTTTTTTCTACTATATCATCAATAATTTTTTTTGTATGAGCAATAAAATCATTTATACTTTCAGCTTCTAATTCTTCGCTGTATTCAGGGTCATTAAACCAAATTTCAAGCAAATTCGGGAATTTGGCTTCAATTTGAGATAAAGTCAAGCCGTTTAATTTCCCGCATTTTCTAGGTCGTAAATCATCAATCGTTATAATATCTTTTTTATAAAGTTTTGCAATCATTTTTGCTGTTTGAACAGTTCTAACTGATGGAGATGTATAAATAACATCATTTTTTACAGCTCTGCGTCTTAAAAATTCGCAAATTCTATCCACCTCTTCCTGACCTAATTCGCTCAGCGGCGGATAATTTTCAATATGAGAAAATCTGTTTTCTTCTGTATAAATCGTTGCCCCGTGACATATAAAAGTTATTTTACATTTTCTATTAAAATACATTTAACACCTCTTTTAATTATTATATCACAATATAAAATAAATTAACAGTGCTTGACATTGAATTATGATTGTTGTCTAATAAAAGTACACTGTGCCGATCGTGCTGGACGGATAGTGTAATGAAAAAATTTTAGCCGGAATGAGTAAGGGTTTCAGGCATAAAAAAAATTTTTTCAAATATGTAAGTAATAATTTAAAAGGAGAAACAAATGCCTACAATTAATCAGCTTGTTCGCAGTGAACGTAAAAAGCTAACAGACAAAACAAAATCTCCTGCTTTGATGAATTGCCCTCAAAGACGTGGAGTATGTACAAGGGTTTATACAACAACCCCTAAAAAACCGAACTCAGCACTTAGAAAAGTTGCAAGGGTAAGATTAACTAACGGATTTGAAGTAACTTCTTATATCCCGGGAATTGGTCATAATTTACAAGAACACAGTGTGGTTTTAATCAGAGGCGGAAGGGTTAAAGATCTTCCTGGTGTAAGATACCACATTGTAAGAGGTACATTAGATACTGCCGGTGTTGCTAATCGTGCACAAAGCAGATCAAAATATGGTGCTAAAAAAGGAAAGGGTGGTAAGTAATGTCAAGACGTTCTAAACCGGCAAGAAGAGTTCCTTTAGCAGATCCGGTATATAATAGTGTAGATATTTCTAAATTTATTAACAGAATTATGCGTCGTGGTAAAAAGTCTTTGGCTGAAAAGATTTTTTATTCAACTATGACTAAAATAGAGGAAAGAACTAATGAAAAAGCTGTTGAAATTTTCCAAAAAGCTTTAACAAATGCAACTCCTTTATTAGAAGTAAAAGCAAGACGTATAGGCGGTTCAACATATCAGGTACCAATTGAAGTTAAAGCAGACAGAGGTTTTGCACTTTCTTCTTCCTGGTTAATTGAAGCAGCTAAAAAAAGACACGGAAAATCTTTCATTGATAAGTTAACTAATGAACTTATTGATGCTTCAAACGGACAAGGTGCCGCTTGTAAAAAACGTGAGGATACTCACAAAATGGCTGAAGCTAATAAAGCTTTTGCTCACTATAGATACTAATTTTGGTATAAATAATGAACCCGCTTATGCGGGTTCTTTTTTGTTAATTATTTTTTCTAAATCTTTAGTCGGATGTGTCATTTGATTTAAGCCGTATAATTTTATAAATGTAGTCATTACGGTTGGATTTATAACATTAGGCTTACAGTCTGATATAAATATGTTTTTTGCCCCTGAAATTTTTAAATTAATCATTCCTGAAATAGTATTTGGATCGCATTTTGTAATAAAAAATACTAGATTATCATATGTAGCCGGTATTTTTTTGAACAAAATCTCAAGAGCAGTTAATTGCAGCGGGAAATTATTGGCTATATTAATAGCGTCCTTATATGGGTATGAAAAGCTGATTAAGTGCGAATTTGCAGGAATCTGTTTTAGTAAATTATCGAAATAATCTGCCTGTTGAGTCGAATAATTTGATATTCCTATTACAAAAATATATGGATTATTTTCTAAATTTATACTATCAATTCTTTTACTAAATTCTTCTATATCAAATCCAACTTCCAGGCCTTCTTTTTTTCTGCCTTTAGAAAAACCTTTAGACTTTTGTGCAGCATCCATAACTTGTGAGAAATTATTTGTATCAATCTTGATTACACCCTTTTGCGGTATTTCAGCAGTCGTAAACAATCGGCCTCGAATTAAAAATTCAATATTTTGTGTTGCGTGTTTTGTGATTAATACTGCTCCCGGGAATGTCGCATAATCCAAAATATAATTATCATTATATGTACCAAAATGCCCCTTAAAATTTTTGAATTTTTTAAATTTTTCAAAAGTATGTGCTATTAATAAATCTCCGTGAGAATATACAGGAATGTCCTTTGAGGTTTCCAGTAAGTTATATAAATCGAAAAGATTAGACCCTGAAACAAGAATTGCTTTCCCCGGTGTTGTAGATAATGAAACGTGTGTTTTTGAAGATTTTCCAAATGTGTTTTCTTGTGCTTGCTGCCTTAATTCCCATAAAATTTTGTCGGTTTTTGCCAGTTCAATTATAGACTTTTGTATTTTTTTTAACGGAAATCTGCTGTAATTATATAAATTTATACCTTCAATTATTTTATCTAAAGCAGTTTTATCTGTAATATTGTAATCATATAATTTTACAAGACTCAAGGAAACACTTTTTAGCATAACAAACAAAAGCTCATAATAACATTTTTGCAATGAGTCCATTTTTTTATTCGCAAGAAGTTTATGTCCCAAAGCAAGTATGTCTGATAACACCATGTTTGGAGTCAGCTTTAATACTTTAGCGAGGTCTTTTTTAGTAATATCTTTTGCTTTACACTCTTTTATATATTCTCTTTTTATAAAAATATAATCTTTATAATGTTGAATTATGACATTAAGCAGCTGTTCGTCCGTATATTCATTAGTCGCTATAAGATTCGCAATACGTTTTACAACGTCCACTTTTAATTTTTCAAAATTTAATCCTATTTTTTCGCAATTTATTATATAAAATGCAATAGAACGAAGCAATATGAGCATAATTTCCTGGTATGACGAAATATTAGGGGCAATCGAACACATACCTCTGCCTATACATTCATTATAATCATAGTCATTTGAATAATACATATTTACATCCCTGCTAAGTAGTTAATAATATCATCAGATTCGTACATTTTAATATTATTTTTTTTATCATATAAAAATGGTACCTGATCTTTACCTCCTAAACTTATTAATTCTCTAAGTTCAGCAGGATCTGAAATATCGTGCTTGTGATATTCTATATTATGTTTGGATAAAAAATCCATTACTTTTATGGAATAAGGACACGTCTGTAGTATGTATAAATCGTACATTTTTTACTCCTGTCTTTTTTATTATAAATTATTCTCAATTGTTTTAATCCCCAAATTGTATAATAATTGCATATAAAATTTTTTTATATTAAACTTTCAATATGAAAAATGTATTAATCGTATTTGGCACAAGACCTGAGGTTATAAAACTTGCTCCTGTTATTATAGAGCTAAAAAAATATCCCGAAAAATATAATGTAATTGTTTGCAATACAGAACAGCAAAAAGAGCTTTCAAATCAGACACTTAAATATTTTAATTTAAGTGCGGACATAAATCTTGACTGTATGCGAAATAATCAATCCCTGGCTGAAGTTCAGACAAGAATATTATCCGAGCTTGATAAAATTTTTGATAAATTTAAAATTGATGCCACAATTGTTCAAGGTGATACAATGACTGTGCTATGCGGAGCTTTAATCAGCTATTATAGAAAAGTTCCTGTATTTCATGTTGAAGCCGGTCTAAGATCTTATGATATATATGAACCGTTTCCTGAAGAAATTATGCGTCAAATGACCTCAAGGGTTGCTGAATTAAATTTTGCCCCTACTGAAAAAAACAAAAATGCTTTATTAAAGGAAAATATTTCAGAAGATAAAATTTTTGTCACCGGAAATACTGTAATAGATGCTCTTTTTTGTCTTTCTGATGAAGTTTTGGCTAAAGCCAGCAGCTTTTTTAATGATATAAACGTTGATGATAAGCTGGTTTTGATAACAGCACATAGACGTGAAAATCATGGAGTCAGAATTGATAGAATTTTAGATGCTATAGAATATTTAGTAAAAGAATATTCTGACCACACTTTTGTAATTCCTGTTCATCCTAATCCAAATGTCCATGACAAAATTTACGCAAGACTGTCAAAATATAGTTGTGTAAAGCTTTTAGCCCCGCTTGATTATCCATATTTGGTTTATTTGATGAAAAATGCTAAACTTATTCTAACTGATTCAGGCGGTATTCAAGAAGAGGCTCCGTCTTTTGGCTGTCCTACACTTGTTATGAGATATGAAACCGAACGTCAAGAAGGAATTGATGCCGGTGTTTCTGTATTAGTCGGTGCGGACTATGATAAAATAATTGAATTTAGCGAAGAAATTTTATCTAAACCTAAAGCAGATACAAGATTAACTGTACAAAATCCCTATGGTAACGGTAAATCCGCTCAGGTTATTGAAAAAATTATAAATAATTATTTTCTCGCAAGTTCTTTATAATTTCTTCTGGAACGACGCATAACGTTTGTTGCATATGCACTGTTAATTTTGGAATTTATTTTAGGCATACTTTCAAGCTCACGTTGAAAGTTTTTATACAACTCAATTTCTCTTTCTTTAATGTCTTTTTTTATACTTATAGAATTCTCATAGTCCGTAATTGCTTTAGCTGATTTTATTATAAATGCTAAAATAAACAGTACCGCAAATGACCATAATACCTTTTCTATTGGAAAACGTTCACTTACAATTACCGGCTGATTATCTTTTACTTGTGTCAATACTGTCGCATTTGCTATATCTTTTGCGTTTATATATATCTTAATTTCATCATTAGCAACATTTTCCACTACTAAACTGTTAACACCGTTGGTGCTTTTATAAATCGCATTTACAGATTTTGATGTAGTTATGCCCTTTATATCAAGAGTTAAATTGTCACTTCCCTTGACAGTTTTCTTAACATCAGGCATGCTGTCCGATTTTAATAATATATTATAACCGTCATTTGTACCTTCTAAAATTATTGTATGTAAATAATTTTCTGATGCGTTTACACCAAGTCCTAAAAATATTAACGTAAATAAAATAATTAATCTTTTCACAACTATCCCCTTTTACACATTCATAGTAAATTATTTTCGCTATTCTATCATCAATCTTTGGGTTTATTTTAACCGGTCAATGGTTTTAGATATATGTTAAATTATGTTACAAAAGTACTCCATGCTGAAATTCAATAAAATTAAAAAACTTTATATAAATGTAAGCGAGGATAAAACAATGATCACACTAACACAGCAGCCAAACGAAAGATCTTATGTAAATGAAACTCAAAAACCATCAGAAATAGTTGAAACATCCGGTTCACTTGCTATGTTATTTTCAGACGGATTATTAACTATGGGACAATATGACGAATTTATAGCAAGTAATCCTTTTGCAGTTGACTACAGTATGTATTCAACAACAGAAGGTTCTGATGTAAGCGGTGGTTTTTTAGCCTCATTTTCTAATGCTATTTCAACACTTGGAGGTGCAAGTTTTGGAGGATTTTGCGGCGGCTCATCAGGCTGTGGAGGATTTTCTTCCGGTGGAGGAGGCGGCGGATTTTCATCCGTTTGTTAAATACATCAAAAAGCGGTTTTTTAATAAAACCGCTTTTGTTTTAATTTATTATATGTCTAAAAAATTCTACGTTTATATAATTTTAACCGAAAGAAATACTTTTTACTGCGGATATACTGATGATGTCCAAAAACGTTATAATCTTCACGTGAAAGGGTTAGGAGCAAAATATACCAGAGCAAATAAACCTGTTAAACTCCTTTGGCAAAAGGAATTTGATTCTAAAATAAATGCTCAAAAAGAAGAATATAGAATCAAGCATTTGACTCGAAAACAAAAGGAAAAACTTATATTTAGTTAGATTTTTGCAATTTTTCTTCAAGTTTTTTTATGTAATTTAATTCTTTTTCAAGCTGTTTTTCTTCTTTTTGAATTTCTTTTTGAAGTTGTTTTATTTTAATTTCTTTATATTTTGCCGGAGTTTCATTAAAAGTTGTTGTACCTTTTATGCTTTGTTGCAGCTTAAAATCCTTTTTATCAAGTTTATATTGAGCATCCATTTCTTTTATTTTTTGTTTATAATCTTCTTCCATCTGTTTAAAATCAGCTTTTTCCTTTTCTTTTTCGGCTTTTTGTTTAATTTTTTCACTTTGTTTAAGTGCTTTTTCTTCTTTTTCAAGAATAACTGGTTTAACAACTCCGTCTTGAGCAAGTTTAAATCCATTAATGCTTATTTCAACCTGATCAATATCAAATGATATCAATCTTGATTGTTCGCCATGTATATCAACACTCCAAATTCCTAAAAATACAGGTTTTTTACCGGTATAAGCATATGCATATGCCGCAACTCTTTCAGGATCATCTTTTAAAAATCCCAATGGATATATGTCCCATCTTACATCATCAAGTCTTAAACCTTTATACTCTTTCCAATAATAAATTATTGCATCTCTAAGTTCCAGTAAATTATACGATGTTTTTGTATCAAAATCGTAAACAATTGCATTAGTTTGCCAAATTCCATCATGAGAATTTCCAAGTTTTTCTTTCACAAGTAATTTAGACCCGTCAGTTGAAAAATCAACCGGTGTGAGCGTTCTAAATGTAAAATTGTTATCAATAGTTTTATCTGTAGATAAAATCGGTTCAGGAATTCTGCGTACTGCATTAGCACTCATAATTCTGCTTAAAGGAGTTCCTGTTGTCTCCAGCGGAATTACAAATAAATCGGCTGATGTAGAGGCACTATTGGGATAATAGTAAACTACCGGATACACCATTATAGAATAATCAGGAGAGGTTATTCCCTGTCCGTTATATTGTTTTAGGCTGTAAAACTTTTTGGTTATATTTAAATCAGGACTGCCCGGCGGATCATTGTATCTTACAATTTTGTAAGTAGGTTTAGGAATATATTTCATATCCGGGCCTTTTACAGGTTCGGGAAATGCTATTTTATCACTTGTTTTATCTCTATATTGAGATAAGTTTTCATATTCTTCTACTGTCATGTATCCTGACGGTTTGTAATCAAATTTTTTACGTTCATATTTTTCTTTTTCCTCTTGTTTTTGAATTTTATGAACATATTCAGCTTCTCTTTCCCGTGCATCTTTTTTTAACGCATAGACCGTACAATTAGAACACAAAATTACAAGAATAAGTAGTAAAATACGTAAACGCAATTAGACCAAACCCTCTTTCATCGCAGTCGCAACAGCTTTTGAACGACTTTCAACATATAATTTCTGTAAAATACTATGAACATGTGTTTTAGTGGTTGCAAGAGTAATTACAAGTTTTTCAGATATTTGCGGATTGCTCATTCCGTCTACAATTAACGCCAAAACTTCCATTTCTCTTTCTGTTAAGCCGTATAAATTTTTTCCGAGCTTATAATTTATTTCGCCACGTTTTTTCTCTGATACACTGGTTTTTCTTATGTTGGTCAAAACAATTTTAGCAATTGCAGGATCAAGCCAGCCTGCACCTTCACTTACAGCAAGCACTGCTGAAACAGTCTGTTCGGATGTAGCACCTTTTGTTATATACCCGTCTGCTCCTGCTTTAAATGAATCAAATATATCGTCTTCATCTTCTCTTGAAGTATACATAAGAACTTTTATTTCAGGATTTGTTGCTTTAATTTTCCTTGTAGCCTCAATACCATCAATCGTCGGAAGTCCGATATCCATAATTACCAAATCAGGCTTCAATTCTAATGTTCTTTCAACACCTTCTTCTCCGTCAGCACACATATCAACAATTTCGATATTAGGGTTTTTGGATAATATTACGGATAACCCCATTCGTGCCATATCGTGATCTTCCACTATTAAAACTCTAACTTTAGACATTTTTAACCTTAACTTTCTCTTTTGATTGAACTGACTCCGGTAATATAAAAGTAAATTCACTACCTTGTTTTATTTTAGATTCCAGCCAAATTTTTCCTCCGTGGGCTTCGACTATCTGACGGGATAAATATAGACCCAAACCTGTGCCTGTCGAACGTTTTTTACTTGTTCCCTGTGAAAACCTTGTAAATAAATGCGGAATATCTTCTTTTGGAATACCATTACCGTTATCATTTACTGAAAATATAAAATCACCTTGTTGAGCTTTGGCAAAAATTTCAATTTTACCATTTTTATTTGTGTAATTTACAGCATTCCCGCAAAGATTTATCATAACCCGTTTTATTTCGCCTTTATCGGCTAATATATTTACATCATCGCCTATATTACAATTTAAGACAAATTCTAAATTTTTCTTTAAGGCAAGAGGCTTAAGTTCATCAAAGCATTGATTAATCAATTCTTTTATAGGAAATACTGTCATACATAATGATAATTTTCCGCTTTCAAATTTATATACTTCAAGTAAGGCATTGACCAATCCAAGTAAATCTTCATTACTGTGCAGCATTGTATTTAAAAGCATTTTTTGCTGCTCACCGAGCTCGCCCAGAGAACCATCAAGAAAAAATTTCAGTGTTTGGATTGCAGCCAAAAGCGGTGTTCTTAAATCATGTGTCAGAGTAGCTATAAAATCATCCCGTAAACGCTCTGTATCTTTTTGAAGTGATACATCACGAATTACACCGACATATCTTTCTTTTTTCGCTGTAGATATTGAAGCAAAATTAATTTCTACTGGTATTCTTTTGTCACTGAGTGAATTTCTTATATAACAATCTCTTACTAAAATTTCGGATTTTTCAGGTCCCAGTCCGAAAATTCCTGCTCTGCCATGTTTATTAAAATCAACGTTATCAGAATACGCTATTTCTTGGAATTTCATATGACATAGTGCTGTTTCAGACAGGCCGGTCATATTTTCACAAGCCGGATTTACCTGTTCAATTATGCCAAGTTTGTCAATAATTATTATACCGTCTGCACAATAATTTATAATTCCGCTTAACTTTAAATTCGCTGCAGCAAGTTCTGCTGTTCTATCTTTAACCATTTGTTCCAAATTCTGCGAATACATTTCAAGTTTTGCATTGGCTTGTTCAAGCTCTTCAATTTTTTCGTTTAATTTTTGCTGCAAATGACTTCTTTCAATGCCGTTTTTTATATTCATTATAAGATCATCATTGTCCCATGGCTTTTCAATATATTTGTATAAACCGATTTCATTAATGGCTTTTATAGCATTTTCTTTATCCGCATAACCGGTTAAGAGTATCATTGAAACATCCGGGTGAAGTTTTTTAGCAGCTGTCAAAAACTCCAAACCGTTCATTTCAGGCATTATAAAATCTGAAATTATTAAATCAGGAGTTTCTTTCTTTAAAAATTGTATTGCTTCTTTTGGTTTATTGAAAAAATATGCATCATTAAAACCCTCAACTTTTAAAAGTGTTTTAAAAGCTGAGGTAACAATTTTTTCATCATCGACAACTACAATTTTTCCCATAGTACTATAATAATAGTCTATTATTTAATTTAGGACAAATTCTTTACAAAGTCGCAATATTAATTGTATTCATGTTTTTTATATTCACGATTAGCAAGCTCTTTATCCAACAGGTACAAAGATGCTTTTTCATCTCCAAACATTTTAAGCTTGGTAATTATATCATTAGCATTACTTTCTTCTTCAACCTGTTCTCTAAGATACCAATTGATAAAATTTCTAGTGGCTAAATCACATTCATCCATTGACATATTTGCTATAACGTCAATAGAAGAAGTTACATATTTTTCATGTTCATAAATTTTTTCAAAAACGTCTAATGCAGACTTAAAATTTGTTTCAGGCACATTAATTTGTTTAAGATCTATTTTGGCATTTCTATCAATAATATAGTCAAATATTATCATTCCGTGATCCATTTCTTCTTTAGCCTGAACTTTTGTCCAATTTGAAAAGCCATACAGACCTATTTCGTCAAAATATGCGGACATAGCTAAATAAAGGTATGCAGAATAAAATTCTTTATTAATTTGTTCATTAAGAATAGAAACAACTTTATCACTAATCATTTTTAGCCTCCCACAGACCATGGATATTGCAGTATTCACGGGCTGTTATTTTATCTGTGTCAAATTTATTTAATATTTCCGGTTTCATTTCCGGATAAAGATAATGAAAATGAGCATGATTTTTATCTTCAGAAATTGTTTCAACAAACATAATATAATGTTCATTAATCATAGGATGCGGAGTTGAGCCAATTCTTATAATTTGTTCACCCTTATCATTTACTTCAAAAACCGGAACATGCTTTTCCAGTCCCATAGAATCATTATTTTGGGCATTAAGGTGCTCCATTTCTTCACCACAACAAACGAGTTCTCCTGCTCCGTCTAATATAACTTCGACTAAGTTGCCGCAAATATTGCAGCGGTACAATTCTAAACGTTCGGTCATTTTTACCTCCTGATAAAAAAATATAAGATTTAGAGATTATATACATTAGACAGATAAGCTAATTTCTAATATTTATTTTTTTATGTTATAATAAAACCAAGCCGTGCTCCACGGGGAGTTGCGATCTCTCGACCCGAAGCATATGCGGGGTGCAGAGCCTGTTGTGAGGGTTTGCATAATACGGTTAATATATTTATAATTGTTGATAGTTAAATATATTGTGGCGTAAAATGTCGAACCGTGTCAGGATGGAAACATAGCAGCACTAAGGCAACCTTTGCGGGTATAATATTATTTAAAAGTAGATTATATCTATAAAGACCTTATTTTGTAAATTCGATAGACAGTGGCACGGCTTTTTTATTTTAGTTCTGTTTCTTTTATATATCTCGGACGTGATTTAACTTCACGGTAAACCTGACCTATATATTCACCTATTATACCGAGGCAAAATATTTGTATACCGCCGAAAAATGCCAAAAGAATAATTGTTGTTGCCCAGCCGTTAGGGGTATTATGGAAAAATATCTTTTCAAATACTGTTTCCAGCCCTATTACGAACCCTAAAAATGCCATTATAAAACCTAAAACGGATATAATCCTTAAAGGCACAATACTAAAAGAAGTTATACCGTTTAAAGCCAATCCCATTAATTTTATGAAATTAAACTTTGATTCACCTTTAAATCTAGGTTTTACATCAAAATAAACATATGATGTTTTTAGCCCTACATCATTAAAAAATCCTCTTAAAAATAATGCTTTTTCAGGATAAAGTTCCATTATATCAAGTGCTTTTTTACTTACTAATCTGAAATCAGAATGATTAACCGGTATATTTGCCCCTAAAATATTCATAAGTTTATAGAACAACAAAGCCGTAGTCTTTTTAAACAGGCTATCTGTTGAGCGGCTGTTTCTTATACCGGAAACTATATCCGATCCTTCTTCAAATTTATCTATAAATTTTTCAATTGCCCATTCATCTTGTTGCAAATCCGCATCGATAGAAACAGCACAATCGCAGCCTAAATCTCTTACTGATTCATAACCTGCCGTCAAGGCCTTTTGGTTACCAAAATTACGTATGAATTTTAGACCTTTTATTCTTTTATTGTCATCGTGTAATCGACTGATAATTTCCCAGGTATTATCCTTCGAACCATCGTCAACAAAATATATGTAACTTTTATCACTAATTTTATTTTTGTTACAAAGATTATCTAATACGTCTAAAAGTCTTTCAGCAGTTTCTTTTACGCATAACTCTTCATTAAAACATGGAACAACTATTGCTAAAATCGGTTCATTCATCTTTTTTATATTATAATATTTATTAGATAAATGCAAGGAATTTTTTATGGGGAAATTTTTTATTTTAAATGCTGATGATTTTGGTATGTCAAAGGAATATAACAAAGCTGTTTTGACCGGATATAACAATGGTTTTTTAACCTCAGCAAGCCTGTGTGCTAATGGAGAAGCTTTTTCTGCGGCTGTAAATGATATTCTGCCTGATTGTCCTGATTTAGGCAGAGGGGTTCATTTAAATATTATTGAAGGAAAATCGCTTACAAAATGTGATTTATTAACAGATAAAAATAGTGTATTCAACAAAGGATATCTATATTTTATTCTTAATTCAAAAAATAAAAAAGTATTAAGTCAAATTGAACAAGAATTTAGGGCACAAATTGAATTAATAAAACAATATACGGAAATAGACCACATAGATTCGCATGTACATACGCATGCTATTCCTGATATTTTTGAATTAGTATGCAATTTGGCTAAAGAATATAATATTCCGTATGTCAGAACACAGCATGAAAAAATGTATTTTGTTCCTAAAAAGTATTTAAGCATCAATTATTTTATTAATATAATCAAAATACTATTATTAAATCATTTTACTGAAATAAATAAAAAAACATTAAAAAAATACGGTTTAAAAACAAATGATTATATACTGGGTGTCGGTTACACAGGCATGATGGATACAGAAACAATAAGCAGCGGTTTAGCTGAAATTACGGGCAATAATATTGTTGAAGCACTTATCCACCCTTGCTGCTATGACAAAAATATAAAAAATTCTCATTCAACAGAATTTCAAATAACATTAGATAAAAGATTAGAAGATAAAATTAAAAGAATGGGATATGAAATAATAAACTATAAAAAGCAGGTAGGATGAAAAGGATTGCGACTTCAGCATTTTTAATTATATTATTTACAGTATTTGCAATATTTTTGTATTTCCAAAATACAACTAACAGTGTTTTAAAAATTATTAATCCCACTTTAATCCAGGTTGATATAAATAATAACGGAATATTAGATGACGATGAAACAATTTGCATAGATTCAACTGAAGCTTTTATGCCAGGATTAGAGCCTGAAAAGCCTATTTTTATAACGGATGACGTAAATAAAAAGGATTTAATTGCACTTGGTTTCATCACATTGAATTACAGTAAAGATATTTTGTCTGATAAACAAGTAAAATTAATATTCAGCGGCAAGAAAAGCCACGAGTGCAGATATGCTGATATAAATATAGATGGACAAAGTTATTCGGAAAAACTTTATGAAGCCGGACTAGCGGCAAAAAATGGCAAATTTAATTATAACAAGTTCACAAATAGGCTTAAACAGGCTCAAAATTTAAAACTTGTAATATACAATAATAAAAGTAATAAATATCATAAATTAGATTGTAAATACGGAATTTTAAGCTCTGACTACATTATTATGCCGTCAAAAGAACTTCCAAAAGACGCAGCACCTTGCAAATTTTGCCATATGAAAAATCAATCTGCCGTAAAAGATAAAACTCAACCGGTAAAAATTCCGCCAACAATTTCTAAAGGCACCATAAAACTTATACTGACAGATTATACAAAAATTTTAAAACCCGATCGAAAATGCACTTCCGATGTATGTAAAGCCTTATTAAATGAAATCAACAATTCAAACCAAACAATTGATATTGCTATATATGGCTGGGATATGATTCCCGATTTATATAATGCTTTAACAGCTGCACATAACAGAGGTGTAAAAATACGTATTGTATTTGACAGGTCATATAATAACGATGATTACTATAAAGAAACTCTAACTATTTTGAAAGTCGCAGACAAATACAATTCTGATTACAGACAAAATAATTCTTCTTTTACCAACCAGCTAATGCACAATAAGTTTTTTATTTTTGATAATTCAAAAGTTTTCACAGGGTCTATGAATATAAGTTCAACCGGCACCTCAGGCTTTAACTCAAATGCCGTAGTCATTATAGACTCAAAAGATGCGGCTAAATTATACACATATGAATTTGAACAGATGCTGTCAGGTAAATTTCATTCAGAAAAACAAAAACCAAACATTCCGAACAGCTTTACTGTTGGTAAGGACAAGTTAAGTATTTATTTTTCTCCTTATGATAAAACATTTAATTATATTGTGCCTTTAATTAATAAAGCTCAAAAATATATTTATATACCGGCATTTTTAATTACGCATAATGAACTTTCAAATGCCCTTATAAACGCAAAAAACCGTGGTGTAGATGTAAAAATTATTATAGATGCCAACAGTACATCAACAAGAAATACAAAACATGCAATATTGAGGCAAAATAATGTTCCGTTAAAAACAGAAAATTATGCAGGCAGAATGCATTCAAAATCAATTATAATAGACGATAAATATTTAATAACCGGCTCAATGAATTTTTCTAACAGCGGTGAAAATAAAAATGATGAAAATTGTTTAATAATAGAAAGCCCTGAAATAGCAAGATTTTATAGAAATTATTTTATATACTTATGGTCAAAAATTCCCGATAAATGGTTAAAATATAACGCAAAAGCAGAAGGTTATGATTCTATAGGTTCATGCAGCGACGGTATAGACAATGATTTTGACGGGTACATTGATAACGAAGACACCGGTTGCCTTAAGGTTAATAATTAGTGATAATCTTTGCATCAACTTCTTTTTTTGCATTAATACTGTTATTAATGCTATTAGCAAGCTCGGCCGCAGTATTTGCAGTATAAAATTTACCGCTTGTCACAAGAGCTGTACATTTCAACTGTTCTAAATCGTCTTCATCATTAATATTAAAGGCAATTACGTCAATATTTATGTCTTTACGGATTTTTATAAGCTCCATAACATATTCACATGGACTTTCATCGCAATTTTCACCGCCATCCGTTAATAAAATTATACGTTTTTTGCCTGTTATACCTAAAAAATCGCTTTTAACGGCTTGTTTAAGTGAGTATGTAATAGGAGTCATACCACGAGCACTAGTATTTTTTAACGCACTGCCTATTTGTTGGATATTAGAAGTCCCCAATGGTACCAGCAAACTTGAGGCCCTGCAGGCTGACATTGCAGTGAAACCTGATTTATGCCCGTAAACACGTAAGCCAACCGCAATATTTTTATCAATTTGAGGTAAAATTTTTGTCATTGTGTCTAACATTAAGTCTAATTTACTTACACCATCAAGATATTCGGTCATACTGCTTGAAAAATCTAATATAAATAGTATTTTTTCACTTGGTTCGTTTTGATAAGAATAATTATTTGGTGAATAAACATCGTAATCACTTCCAAATACGGGTAAAATCGTTAACAATAAAAATAATACTATTTTTTTCATAAAACTATTATCTTATTATTATAAATTTATTACACGTCATTGTTTTGCTAATCCGATTGACCTTTATTTTTGCTTGCAATATTATAAAAGTATTATGAATAGCGAATTAATCAAACAAGCAGAAAACAACTTAAGAGAAGAATTTGAAAAAATAGATGAAATAAGAGATTACAATCAGCAAAAAGTATTGGAAGCATTTATAGAAAATAAAGTAGCTCCCGAACATTTTTATACAGTTTCAGGTTACGGACATGATGATTTAGGCCGAGAAGTACTGGATAGAGTTTTTGCAGATGTTTTTCGTGCAGAAAAAGCTTTAGTAAGAGTACACTTTGCCTCAGGAACACACACTCTTGCCTGTTGTTTATTCGGAAATCTCAGACCTGGTGATAAGCTTATTTCAATTGCTGGAACACCCTATGATACAATGCTTGAGGTCATTGGTACTGCCGGTGACGAAGAAACTAAAGAAGATTCTCTAATCTCTCACGGAATTATTTATGATGAAATTCCGTTGAAAGATAATACAGAAGTTGATTTTGGAAAAATTGAAAGCTACATTGATGACACTGTTAAAATGGTGTTAATCCAGCGTTCAAAAGGTTATTCAACAAGAAAATCACTAACCATAGATGAAATCGAAAAGATTTGTAAAATAGTTAAAAGTAAAAATCCAAATTGCATTTGCTTTGTCGATAACTGCTACGGTGAATTTGTTGATAAAAAAGAGCCCTTAGAGGTCGGAGCAGATTTAATTGCCGGCTCATTAATAAAAAATCCGGGAGGCGGTATAGTCGAAGCCGGAGGATATATTGCAGGTAAAGAAAAGTATGTTAATAAAGCTGCTAATCGCTTAACTGCCCCTGGAATCGGTTGTGAAGGCGGTGCAATGTTTAATCAGCACAGACTAATTTTTCAAGGATTATTTATGGCACCGTCTGTTGTGTCTGACGCTTTGAAAGGAGCAGTTTTAGCTGCATATATTTTTGAAAAAATAGGATTTAATTCATCACCGAAATTTAATGAAAAACGTTCTGACATTATTCAAAATATTATTTTTGATGCCCCTGAACCTTTAGAACATTTTTGTAGAACCATTCAATCACTATCGCCTGTGAACGGCTATGTTACACCAATACCCGAATATGTCCCGGGTTATGAAGACAAAATTATTATGGCAGGCGGAACGTTTATTGAAGGATCTACTATTGAACTTTCTGCAGACGGCCCTTTAAGACCCCCCTATGTCGCCTACATGCAAGGCGGGCTTAATTATGCACATGTCAAAATCGCTATATCAAAAATCATAGACCGTTATGTAAATAGTACTCTTTAAGCAAAGATTTATATTTCTTAGCCGCTTTAAAACCTGCTGAATATGCATCTCTTTCATGTGGTTTGAAAAAATATGAAATCCCGACTTTATTCTCTTTCATTGCACTATCAAATATTTTTTGACATTTTTTGCCTGCTTTTGAATCAGCTTTCAGCAAGCCTGCATCAGCTATTATATTATTTTGAAGCAAACTCCAAAAATTTAATTTTTCATTTTTCATCTGATTAAAAACTTGGTACTCATATTTTTCAAATATTTCACGCTCATTATCAAAAACTCTGCAGCCCTCCAATGCATTTTTATAAAAATTATCGTCAATTAACCCGGTTTTATAAAGTTCATTAATAGATTCGGATGACATTTTAGTAACAATGTCATGGTACGCAACCTCATCTGTTCTAGATATAAAGTTTACCAGGGATTTTAAGTTTTTTTCCTTGTTTTTATCAAGTCTCAGGGCATTATAAATTTGTTCGGAGTGTTTGAATTCATGTGAAAGGACCTCAAACATTTTAACCTTTGTAATTTTTCCAACGGCCCCATTCACACTTATAGTATTATTTTTTGGAAAATAAATTGCCTTGTAATACGGCGGCATAGGAATTATAGATATCTTTGGACAAATGTCATCTTTGAACGGAGATGTACTTTTTATAAGCTTATAAGCTTCATTGACAAACTTATTAAAGTTTCCGATTCTGTTCAAATTTCCTATTTCTTCGGGCAATATCGCTGATAAATCATTCAACAACGGCTTTGTTACCGCATTAATTTTATTATGCCTATCAATATTTATATTATTCAGATTATTAGTAATTTTTATTATTTTCATTTTCCACCCCTCATATCACATAATAAACAAATATGATTATTTTTGTCAGGAACTGCCAAAATTGTTAAGTTTTTTGAAGTAAGAATACCTAATTATAATTCAATCTAAGTACAACCGGGCTAAATTTAAAATAAAAATTTTTACTCATAAAATTTTGTGGTATGCTGATATTAAACACGTTTAAAATTTAGAAGAGAAAGGTTAAATTATGTCATTACCAAATGTAGCATATTTTTCAATGGAAATAGCAATGGATCAATCACTAAGCACCTATTCAGGAGGTTTAGGATTTTTAGCAGGCTCACATATGTTGTCTGCCGGTTATCTTCAGTTGCCAATGGTAGGCGTTACAATGTTGTGGTCTTATGGTTACTATGACCAGCGTATAGATCATAAAGGTCAGGTTGAAGTTGCTTATATAAGAAAATACTATGATTTTTTAACTGATATTAATGTATCAACAGAAGTCGATATATTTGGCGAAAAAGTAAAAGTTAAAGCATATAAAGTTGAACCTGAACTTTTTGGAACTTGTCCTGTATATCTTTTAACAACAGATATTGACGGTAACAGCGATTGGGCAAAAAGTATTTCTCACAAATTATATGACGGAAATGAAAAAATAAGAATCGCACAAGAAACAGTATTAGGTATAGCAGGCATAAGAATATTACAAGCAATAGGCTATAACTTTGATGTTGTACATATGAACGAAGGGCATGCACTTCCTGCTGCATTTGAGTTATTAAGACAATATAACGGAAATTTAGAAGAAGTTAAGAAGAAAACCGTATTCACAACACATACACCTGTAGCAGCAGGAAACGAAGTACACTGGGTTGATACTTTAATGGAAGGCGGATTTTTTGCCGGCTGTTCTAGAGAAACTGCTGTTAATTTAGGCGGTGAAAACTTCTCATTAACAGTTGCTGCCTTAAAAATGAGCCGTATAGCTAACGCAGTATCACAACTTCATGGTTTAGTTGCCAATAAAATGTGGGAATGGGTAGAAGGCAGATGTCCTATAAGAGCAATAACCAATGCCGTAAACCTTCACTACTGGCAAGACGAAAGAATTAAACAGGCACATACACCTGAACAGCTACTTGCCGTAAAAAGAGAAATGAAATGTGAATTATTTAAATATGTCGCTAACGTTGCAGGTAAACGTTTTGACCCTGATGTTTTAACTATTACCTGGGCGAGAAGATTTGCTGATTACAAGCGTGCATGGCTTATTTTGATGGATAGAGACAGAATAAATAGACTGCTTGATGAAAATAAAATTCAAATTATTTTCGCAGGTAAATTCCATCCTGATGACGTAATGGGTAAAGAAATGTTTAATAAATTACTAAATCAGTCCCATACATTAAAAAATGTTGTTGTACTACCGGGATATGAATTACAATTATCAGGAATGCTGAAACGTGGTTCTGATATATGGCTAAATACACCGCTAAGACCATTTGAAGCTTCAGGTACATCCGGTATGTCTGCAAATGCAAACGGTGCAGTTCACCTATCAATCTATGACGGATGGACCGTTGAAGGAACATTTAATGGTATAAACGGTTATACCGTTGAATATCCTGAGCTTGATGATGAAATGCCTTGGGAAGAACGTCATTGGAAAGACCACGATTGCGTTATGAATATTATTGAAAATCAAATAATACCAACTTATTATGAAAATAAAACTGAATGGGCGAGATTAATGCGTCAAGCTATCAGAACTTCAGAAGCTTATTTCAACTCTGATCGTATGGTTATTGAATACTATAACAGACTTTATCATCCAATAGCTCATAATGACGCAACTTCAGGCACTGAAAAGAAAGAAATGAAAATTGCTGAAACTCCGACTTTCGATGCCTGGACATTCTCTAATATTAAATAAATTTTGACTTTATATCTAAAATCATTAAAATGAAACTACGTATGTAGTTTCATTTTTTCTTGTATTCAGTGTATTTGGCAAGTTTATGTAACGAAATGTAACGAAAAAGAGTAAAAAAATTAAAGAAAATAGATAACTCTGCCGAATATAATATTACAAGGAAAAAAACGAAAGGGACAAAGTCATGGGTATGGCTGCATCACAAGCCAGGTT
>CALUSG010000048.1 GCA_944323365.1 Candidatus Gastranaerophilales bacterium | reverse complement strand
CGATCTCCGGTTTAGGAAACCGTTGCTCTTCCTACTGAGCTACGAACCCTTATGCCTGACGGGAGTCAAACCCGTGACCTTCGGCTTCGGAGACCGACGCTCTATTCTACTGAGCTACAGGCACTTAATCTCTTCTATGAAAAATATGATTTTGCGTCTATACGCTCACGTTCTTTTTCGTTTGTTATCTCAAAGTACGGTAATTCTGATTTTATTCCTAATTTGTCTGCAAACCATTTGCTAGGCAATATTTCAACAGCGTTGTTTAAGTCTAAAACAGCACTGTTATAAAATCTTCTTGCTGCAGCTATATGCTCTTCAACTTCTGAATACGTTGACATAGCTTGCATCATTGTTTCGTTTGATTTTAATTGCGGATAATTTTCTACTGAAACCATTAATTGGCCCATTTTACTTTTTATTTCATTATCCAATTTGATTTTATCTTGTATGTTGTCAAATCCGGAACTTAATTTTAATGCTTCTGTTCTTAATTTAGTTATGTCATCCAATAAACTTCTTTCATGCTCCATAAATTTATTTGCTAAAAAAAGGATATTTGGAATTAAATCATAACGTTTCTTTAATTGTACATCTATACTGGCTAAAGCCTCTTTGACCTTATTTTTTTTCATTATTAAGGTTACATACACAATGTATAAAAATACTAGAATTGCAGCTATAGTTATCAAAAATATTTTTAAATAATCAGGTGATTGGGCTGCAGCTGCCTGATTAACAAGCATGTTTAGCTGCTCAGGTGTTAATGTGGTTCCATCCATATCTTGCCTCCGTATTTAATCATAATAGCACATGTTTTTATTTTTGTCTATATTATTGTCCTGCTAAAATAATTGTAAAATCTGTATCAGCACAATAATAATTTACCGGATCAAATACAAATTGTCGGGCATTGTCTAGATTTGGAACTTTTTTCTCAAGCCAATTGTAATATTCTTTTGTTATGTATTTTGAATGTGCAATGAATTGTGAGTGTGTAGCTGTTGTAGTATCTGTACATTTTATTTCAACATTATTATTTTTTAACATATCAATAAGGTTTTTTGCATCTTGAGCGTTGTCTTTAGTATAGAGAATAGTAGCTACAAACTGTGTTTTGTCGGTTTTTATTCTTTCTCTGTATATTAAGCGGTTAATTACTTCTTGTGTTTTTTCAGGATCTAAAATCCAGTAGCTGGTGTATCCTTTTTTATTAGGTGAGCCCGGAAGTGTTGCAATTTCAATGTTATCTACATCAAAATGTTTTGCCAGTGCTGCATATTGTGACATTTCGTATAAAGACATATTAGTTTTAACGTATTCTTTTGCAATTTTTAGAATTTCAGGCATTTTGGATATGGTTTCGGGCTTTTGAATTTCATTTAACAGCCCTCGTAAAAACCACTGTTGGCGTTGTGTCCGTCCGATATCTCCCATTGCATCGTGTCTGAATCTTAGATATCCGATGACTTCATCTGCTTCTAAGTGGTGTTGGCCCTTTGTTAAATTTATATGTAATTTGCCTGAATAATCGTTATAATGCATATTTTTTTCTACATATATGTCAACACCGCCAAGAGCTTCTACAATTTTTCTGACGGCTTCATCGTGAACCATTATGTATTTATCTATTCTTATACCTAAAGTATCTTCTATTGTGCGGATTGTCATGTTTATTCCGCCAATTGCGTGTGCTGCATTTATTTTTTGTATACCTTTATCGTCGGGAAGATAAACTTTACTGTCACGTGGAATTGATATAGCGTTTAATGATTTACTTTTTGGATCTATGTTTAAGATAACTATAGTATCAGTTCTTGTACCTTCCCATAAGTCACTTCCTTCTCCATTTGAATCGACTCCTAAAAGAAGTATGTTTTGTTTCTTTAAGCCAAATGGCAGAGCAAATTCTGCTTTTTCTTTTGCCTCATTGCTTTTGGTAAGTTTTATAAATAATTTTGTTATAAATGAATCTTGTCCAAATTCATCTTCTAGAAATTCTTTATTATCCGCAAACAAAAATATTGCAAATAATACTCCTATAAAAATAATAAACATAACTATTATTATTTTTATAAATGAAAAGTTCTCTCTTTTTTCTTCTTCTTCAGCCTGTTTAATATACTTATCTATGGGGCTTGAATTTTGTATATTATCTTCTTCTGTGTAATTTGTCATATTCCTTACCTATTAAATAACGTGTAATAAAAAAGTTGAAACAAGTGTAAAATAAACAGCCAGCCCAATAACATCAATAGTGGTTGCAATAACCGGTCCTGAGGCAACTGCCGGATCAATATTAACAGTTTTGAGGGCAAACGGTGTAAATGTTCCGATAATTGTTGCCATGGTCATATTTATAGCCATAGCTATTCCTACAACTATTCCAAGCTCAACATTATGCTGCCAGCCCCAGGTAACAAGAGTTGTCATGGTGCCGAAAAATATTCCTATACAGAATCCTATGAGCATTTCTCGCATAATATGATAAAGAGCAGAGTTAAGTGTTACTTGTCCTGTTGAAAGGCCTCTAACCATAAGAGTAATACTTTGTGTTCCAATATTACCGCCTAATCCGGCTAATAATGGCATAAATATTGCGATTATTGGTAATGCTGATAATGTTGCATCAAAATGATGTGCTACATTTACGGCTATAAATTCTCCTATTAATGTTATAAAAAGCCATGGAGTACGTGCTTTTATTGCATTTAAAATATTCCCTGATAAAATTTTGTCTTCATCTACCAGTTCTGTTGAAATACCTGATGATTGATAAATTGTTTCGGTTGTTTCTTCTTCAACAATATCTTGAACGTCATCCCAGGTTATCATTCCTTTTAATCTGTTATACAAATCTACTACCGGCAGGGCATTATACTGGTATTTCATAAATACATCTGCAATGTAGTCTTGATAGTCATCTACGTGAAGTTTTACAATATCACAAATCATTATGTCTTCAATTTTTTTGTTTATAGGAGATGTTAAAAGACTTCTTAACGATACAACACCTAAAAGATGATTTTGTTTATCAACAACATAAATGTAATATAATTCTAAATTATCTTGTTCAGCTTTAATTCTTATGTAATTTAAAACATCAAGAACAGTCATGTCACAATTGACGGTAAGTACAGAGGGGTTCATTATACCGCCTGCTGTGTCTTCATTATATGTTAAAAGTTCCCGAACTTCAGCAGAAAATTTGTGGGGAAGTTTATCCAGATAAGTTTCGCTTTCATCATCTTCCATGTCGCCTAAAACGTCTGCTGCTGCGTCATGCGGTAATTTCGTTATGATTTTAGACGCTAATTCCTCATCAATATCTCCCAAAAGTTCTACTTGGAGTTGTGGGGTCAAATATTCCATTAACTCAGCGGCTTTTTCTAAATCAAGCATTTTAAAACACTGAAGTCTTTCCTCAGGTTTCATTGCTTGAAATATATCGGCTAAATCCGCACTATGATAGCTGTCAAGCTCTTCCTTTAATTGAGTTTGAGCATCTTCATCATTCATAATTTCTCTAAGTCTGTCAACTATGTTTGATATATTCAGCATAACTAAATTATATTACAAAAAAAATAAAAGATGTAAGATATAAGGTTTATTCACATGTAATATTTTTGTAATATAATAAGTTTCAGGAGAAATGCTGATGATAAAAGATTATTTTTTAAATAAAGTAGAGGCAGCTTTACAAAAAGCAATTAACGCCGGCAAATTAGGACAAATGAGTGAATATACCAAAGGAATTTTAACAGTAGAAAGACCAAAAAATTCTGATTTTGGTGACTATGCGGTCAATGTATCCTGTCTTGCAAGGAATGCTAAAATAGCTCCTCCTTTAATTGCTCAGGCTATTGTTGAATTTATCGATAAAGAGGATAATGAATATACGGTAATAGCCGGCTTTATTAATTTTAAAGCAGGCAGTAGTTTACTAATTAATCTTATTGATGAAATTTTTGAGAAAAAATCTTTATTTGGTAAACCTGAAAATATTGAAAAAGAAAATATTATCCTAGAATATGTATCAGCTAATCCTACAGGACCTTTTCATATTGGACATGGCAGATGGGCTGCAATGGGATCTGCTTTAGCAAATCTCTTAAAATTTTATGGCCATGATGTTTATCAGGAATTTTATATTAATGATGCGGGCTCTCAAATCCAAAAGTTAGGTAATTCACTAGCGATAAGAATCAGGCAAGAATTGGGTGAAAATATTGATTTTCCGACAGATGAAGCTGAACGTAAAAATTATTATCCCGGAGATTATTTGATACCTGTTGCAAAAAAATATCTTGAAACCCATGACGGTTTGCCTGATGATGTATCCGAGTTATCTGATTTCGCTAAATTAGAAATGGAAAGATTGCAAAAAGAGCTTTTGCAAAATTTTAGAGTATATTTCGATAATTTTTATTCTGAACTTACTCTTCATAATTCGGGAAAAGTTGATGAATGTGTTAATAAATTAAAATCAAGCGGTAAAATATATGAAAAAGACGGAGCTGTTTGGTTTAAATCATCTGACTTTGGGGATGATCAGGATAGAGTTATTAAAAAAGCTGACGGAGCTAATACTTATTTAACAGCTGATATAGCTTATCATATTGATAAGTTGCAGCGAGGCTTTGACAGAATGATTAATATTTGGGGGGCTGATCATCATGGTTATGTAGCCCGTGTAAAAGCGTCAATTGAAGCTTTGGGATATGATCCAAATAAACTGGAAATTCTTTTAGGCCAGCTTGTTAACCTTGTTGTTAATGGTGAAGAAGTCCGTATGGGCAAACGTAAAAATATGGTTACTTTAGATGATTTAATAGAGGAAGTCGGAGTAGATGCTACACGTTTTTGGATGTGTATGCGAAATATTGATACTACTTTGGATTTCGATATTGAACTTGCTAAAACTAATACTGATGAAAATCCGGTATTCTATGTGCAGTACGCTCATGCCAGGGCTTGTTCAATAATAAGAAATATTATTAACGAAAAAATTGATACTGAAACTGGTAAAACTATACCGGCCTTGCTTTCTGAGAAAGAATATAATGATTTTACTGATAACTTTGATAAATCACTTTTGGAAAATAATATTCAAGATGCAAGAAAACTTGTATTAAAACTTGAGGAATATAAATCAATGATTGAGAATTCGGCTAAAACAAGACAAGTTTATACAATTTGCCGTTATGTTCAAGAACTGGCATCGGAATTCCATTCTTTCTATAATGCCGTTCGTGTTATTAATGATGACGTAAATCTTACAAAAGCACGTTTAGCACTTGTTTATTCAGTTAAAACAGTTTTGCATAATGCACTTGATTTGCTTGCAGTTACTGCACCTGAGCGTATGTAATACTGTTAATCGTGTTAATTATGGTATCATAGCTTTCTTCTGTTATGAGCTGTGTCCGTAGCTGCTTAGCGTTTTTAAATCCGAAGAGGTAATACGGATAAAATTTTCTGACAAATTTTATCCCGGTAAGCTCTCCTCTTAGTTTGATTTCTTCGTTTAAATGTGTTTTTAAAAGTTCTATTTTTTCAGATAACGATAATGGCGAAAGCTTTTCACCTGTTTTTAAATAGTGTTCTATCCTAAAAATTAGAGAAGGATCTCCTAAAATCCCTCTACCTATAGCAACACCGTCGGCTTTTGATTGCTGTAAAGCTTCAATAGCGGTCTCAATAGAGGTTATATCACCGTTTACAAATACAGGTATATCTACGTTTTCTTTTAATTTTTTTACAAGAACCCAGTCAGCTTTGCCCGAATACATTTGAGAACGTGTGCGGGCATGTATGGTTATAAATTCTGCTCCGGCTTCTTGCATTTTTTGCCCGAATTCTACATAATTCATGTCATTTGCAGTGTAACCAAGACGGAATTTTACACTTACTGGTTTGTCTGTTCCTTCTTTGACTGCCGTAACTAAATCAAAGGCTAAATCCGGATTCTTCATTAATGCACATCCGTCTTGACCTTTTACTACTTTATTAACCGGACAGCCCATATTTATATCTATCATGTCTGCTTTAGATGATAATGTTGCGGCTGCAAGTTTCATTAAATCAGGTTTGTGTCCGCTTATTTGATATGATATGGGGCTGTGATTTTCATCCCGCATTAAAATCTCAGTGCCGTTTCTTCCTTGAAGTGTTTGAGCTAAAAATTCTGTACTTATCATTTCTGTTGTTAAAAGACAAGTCTTTGAATATTTTCTAACTAAACTTCTTAGTACATAGTCAGTTATACCGGCCATGGGGGCAAGCGATACTCTGTTTTTTATCAAATTCCAAACTCTATTTGTTTGCATTTAGTTCTTCCGCACGTGCTTTTGCATATTGTTTATATTCATCGTCTGCTGCATTTGAATTTGCATAAAGATTATAATAATTATATGCTTCTTTTGTATTTCCTAATGTATCATAGTCAACAGCTATAAGATAGTTAATTATCTCAAAATCAGTGCTATTTAAGGCATAAGCCTTTTTGTAGTCGGCTATTGCTTCTGTGCGTTTTTCTAATGCATCATTTATCATACCCCTATAATAGAATGCATAGGCATTTGAGGCATCTTTTGATATTAATTTGTTTAGCATCTCAAGACTTTGAGGGTATTGTTCCGCTTCGTATAAAGCTATTGCATTATTTAATTCTTCTAAATTCATTTGTTCGGTTAATGTTTTTTTGAATTCAATTGCTTTTTGATTATTTTTATTTATTGCTAATGATTTGTTTAAATATGAATTAGCATTTTCAAAATCCTGATTTTCAGCATATAAAGCGGCAATATAATAAGCAATATCAGAATCTGTTGGTTTTAACTTAAAAGCTTGTTCGTAGTATTTAATTGCATTATTATTGTCACCCAAAGCTTGATAACTTGAGGCTGCTCCTAACATTGAATCTACAGTTGGAGGTGTAATTTTAAGATATTCAGCTATTGCGTGCTGGTAATCTTTTGCTTCATAATATGCGGCCGCATTAGCAAGTTTACTGTTGATAGCATCATTTTTTATAGAGTTTAAAACATCTTTAATTTGTGCGTTCGACGGGAATTTAGAGGCTGCATTCTGAAGTGTGGTAAGTGCTATATCGCTATCACCGGCCTGATTTTGTGCTATTGCTAAATTAATATACATTTCAGGGTTTTGTGAATTTAATTTTATTGCTTCATTGTAAATGCTTATTGCTTCGTTAAGTTTATTTTGTTTGTGTAAGTCTAATGCATAATTATATAGTAATTCTGAAGGATTAGAGGCAGCTAAATGTTTTTTTACGTAATCAACAAATTCAGCAGTCGTCATTGAACCTTTTATCAAATTAAGCATTTGAGATTGAGCGTCTGTATTGCCCGGATCCAATCTTAGAACTTTTTGGTATCCTTCTAGTGCAGCTTTTGTATCACCTAAAGCTGCATTTGCCTGTGCCTTATATAAATTTGCATTTACGTTATCAGGATAAAGTATTAAAACTGAATCGTAAGCTTTTATAGCAGTTTTGTTATCACCTTTTTGCTGATAAAGTGTTCCGACATTTAGTCTTGTATTTATATTTGAAGGGTTTAGATATTCTGATTTTTGATAATATAAAAGTGCTTCATCAAATTTGCCCTGCTTTTGCATTATAGCTCCTAAATTAGCTGTAATGTCCGCATCGCTTGGTGAATTTTCTAATTTCTTTTTATATATTCTTTCAAGAGCGTATAAAACTTCTTTGTTGTCCGTTGTTTTACTTAAAATATAATTATATTCTTCAACGGCAGCATTTTCACTGCCTAATGTATCAAGCATTTTGGCATAAGACAACCTTAAAGGAATATTATCAGGAGCAACAGCGACAGCTTTACGGTAATATTCAGCTGCTTTGTTATTGTTGCCTAGAAGCTTCATTATGTCGCCAATTTGTTCGAAGCTGTCTTTTTGTAAGCTTCTGTCAGATAAAGTTTGGTTAAATTCATAACCTGCAGCGGCAAAGTTGCCTTCTGCACGAAGTTGTTTCGCTGTTGAAAATCTATTAGATGGTGTAAAATCAAATTTAATTGCATTTAAGCATTTGTTTAAATTTGCTGTAACTTGCGGTACTGCTTGTGAAGAGGTTACCTGTGCAGGGAAATATACCATATAAAAGAGGGCACTTCTGTAATCATCCGCAGCTTTTTGGTAATCTTTTTCATTTTTACCGTAATACATGCCTCGTGCTAAATATGAATTAATAAGTCCTATTCTTGCAGAGTTATCCATAAAATTTATTCTGAGAGCATTTTTAAATTCTGTTATTGCTCCTGAATATTGGTAATTAGATAAATATTGTTGCCCTAAATCGTAATGTTCTTTGAAACCTGCATATGCACAATTTGTTAATAAAGCAGATATAATTAAAATTTTTGAAATTTTTATACCTATTTTAGACATATTTAACCCTCTTGTATTTTATTTTAATACAAGAAATTCAATATGTATATAGCCAATGTCAATAAAAAAGGGTAAATCATTTGATTTACCCTGAAAACTCTATTCGAAACTCGATATCGATATAAAGCTAAGACACTCATCAAACAATGTTTGAATCGGTAATGACATGTCAATCTCTTCTGTCCCTAACAAATCAGCTTGTGTTTCAGTAATCATACTTTCTACTCCTATATTATTGTCAAATTAATTATCGGTTTTGTTTTGTAAAAACTTTAATCTTGTATTTAAAGTAAAAATTAAATTTCTTGATATAACTGGGTTTTAGTTGATAAATTTGATTTTACATTTTGTTACAAAAAAAAATTTTGTAGAATATATGGCATTTTTTGACAAGTTGTGCTATTATAAACACGTATTACATAATAAAAGGAGACAGGACAATAGCTAACGACAATAGAAACAACAAGGATTATGCAATTATGAATGAACGTATACGTTCAAAAGAAGTGAGATTAATAGACGATAAAGGTCAAAATTATGGTATAGTACCAACATCAAAAGCTTTACAAATGGCATATGATGCAGATTTGGATTTAGTATTGATAAGCCCGAATCAAGAACCTCCTGTCGCAAAAATTTTGAATTATGGCAAATATAAATATGAACTTGAAAAACGTGCAAAAGAAGCTAAGAAAAAGCAGCATGTAGTAGAGGTTAAAGAAGTTAAAGTACGTTATAAAATAGATACGCATGACTATCAGGTACGTATAAATAATATTAAAAAATTTATTACTCAGGGAAATAAAGTTAAAATAGTTATAATGTTGAGAGGCCGAGAAATGCAGCATAGTCAACTTGCGTTTGATTTGGCAAATAGATTTATAGAAGATTTAAAGGATCAGCCGCTGCAGGTTGAGAAAAAACCTATGCTTGAAGGAAGAAACGTAACTTTATATTTGGGACCCCAATAAAAGTTCTTGACGTTTTAAATTTAGCAGGTACAATAATCTTATTAGAGCTTGCTCTAATAAAAATCGAATAATAGTTTTAATTTCAAAAGCCGCAATAGCTCAGTTGGTAGAGCAAGGGACTGAAAATCCCTGTGTCCTTGGTTCAATTCCGAGTTGCGGCATTTTTTTTGTAATCAAAATCCTTGTGGATTTTGAAGTCCTTGGTTCCCTCTCGAGAAACAACACTCAGTTGTTTCTCTCGGCAGAGTGAGTCGCGGCATTTTTTTTATGCAGTAATTGTATTAACGATACAATCGTTGTGCAAAAAAAATGAGCCTTAACTCGGAGCAAGGTCATGCCCTCTCACAAAACGATAATCAATCGTTTTGTTCGGCAGAGTGAGTGTACTTTAATGTCCAGTTTGTTGTCTATAGAATAAATTGTCGGTTGGACATACTTGCCCGACAACACTAAATTACAGATGGTCGGAAGTTGCTTGATTATAAAAAATCAAATCAAACAAAAATGGACTTTCTTAGGACATAGAATTACAAAGAATATTTTTAAATCAGGCTAAAAACTTCCAAAATCAAAAAAATTCCGAGCCCAATTAATGTCCAAATTATGTACTTATTTTTATTCCCTCCATGCCTTTAGCATTCCTTGTTCAGGTTTAGAATAAAAAATTTTTTCAAAAACCGCCTTTGCGGTGTTTCGTTCGCCTGATAATTTATCGGAAAAATGATCTATTCCGAACAAATCTTTGTAATCGGCTTTACCGACAACACTAACTTCTGATATGGGTATATCATCAATATATACAAACTCCAAATCAGCTTTTTTTTGCTTAAATAGCGGACTTAATCTTGCTTCATATCCTTTGGTTACGGGTTCAAATTCTTTTGGCATCATATCAACATATTTTTTTAATGCAGTTTTCTTACCATATTTTTGAAATAGTTGATTAATAAGTAATTTTCTGTCTTCAGGCATCGCTGTAAAATTTATCCATTTTTGAAGTTCCATTTCTGCATTTTTTCCCAATCCGCCATTTTCAGTTTGTTTTTGTGTTCTTATTCTTAGTTTTGTTGAGTCCAAATTTTTGGTTGGTATTTTTAACATTACAATCTGTTCGGAGCTTCCTGTACAAAAAATTTTATCACACAAATCATTTCTCAAACTTTTACTCCAATATTT
>CALUSG010000047.1 GCA_944323365.1 Candidatus Gastranaerophilales bacterium | reverse complement strand
TAGAGATAATATGCTTTTAAGACAATTAGATGTTATTGATGAAGAAACAGGGTTTTATAAGTATAAATTTAGCAAAGAGCTTTTAACAGAGTTTCTTAAAGACAAAAAGATTCAAAATGGAATGTTTGTAATTTTAAGTTTGGATGAAGAATCTAAAACACGATTTTCAGCGGATAAACTTGCAAAAGCAATTAAAAGTTCAGTCAGATGTGACGATATCGTTTTTATTGTACGAGGCGGAAAATTTTATATTATCTTGCCAAATATAGATAAATCAGGTACTTTTGCAGTTTTAAGTAAAATACAAAACTCACTTGGTTTGAAAATGATTATTAGAGCAGGTATTTCTCGTATCCTTAATAAATCTTTTGAAAGAATAGAAAAAGAATGTTTTGCCGGTATGTCGGAAGCTTGTCAGAAAAATGAAACAGCTGTGTTTTTAGAGGAAAAAGTAAAAACACTTGACGAATGGCTTGATGATGATGAAAAAAGTGAAAAGAATTTTAAGTTATTTAAAAATGCTTATAATAATAAGTTAGAAAAAGTAATTGCTCCAGTATTTTTTAGGTTACAAAAGACTTATGAAGAGAAACTTTTTAATACAAAGGTTAATCAATATACCGATGAGCTTCAGAGTGTATTCCATTTAAAACATAAGACGCAAGAGGGAAGGCTAAAAATTTTATATCCGGGGTTTGCTAAAATTGTTATTAATATATCTTATGAAGGACTGGAGTCCCCTGAAAATAGCGAAATTACGCTTAATCTTAATGAAGTTACACAAGAATCTTTAGCCAAAATAGTAGAATCGTTCATAAAAGAGTTTAAAAAAGCAGTAAAGGATTAAGTATGTTAGATTTAGAAAATAGTGTTATAGTAATGATTGATTTACAGGAAAAACTTGTAAAAGCTGTTGAAAAATATTCTCCGGTTGACAATGCTTGCAAAATAGCGAAAGCTGCCAAAATTTTGAATATTCCTGTAATAGTTACAGAGCAGTATCCTAAAGGCCTTGGTGAAACAGTTCCGGCATTGAAAGAAGTTTTAGCGGATAATACTGTTTATATAGAAAAAACTGATTTTTCCGCTATGAATAATATGGATTTTTATGATGCTATTGTTAATACAGGTAAAAATCAAGTTATAATTTTCGGTATAGAGACACATATTTGTGTTTATCAAACAGTTAGTGATATGCTGAAAAAATATTACGATGTTTATGTTGTAAAAGATGCTTGTGCCAGCAGAGATAAATCAGAATTTAAAACCGGCATGGAATTAATAAAACAAAACAAAGCATTTGTTGTGACAACTGAAATTTTGTTATTTGAATTGCTCAAAACTTCAAAACATCCAAACTTTAAAGAGATACAAAGTTTAATAAAGTAAGTTATAAAATTTTTAAAATATCTTTATTAATTTGGTTTTTAAGTTCATCAATAGAGTTGAATTTTTGTTCCTTGCGTAGCATTTCCAAAAATTCAACTTTTAGTTTTTCTCCATAAATATTTTTGTCAAAGTCTAAAATATGTGTTTCTAAAATTGCTTTTTTAGTATTGTTTACAGTTGGCCGTATCCCAAAATTTGTTATTGCTTTTCCGTAGTATGTATTTGTTTTATAAACTCCAAAAGGTAAATCTATTAATTCGCTTGGATATTTTATATTGGCAGTCCTAAAACCAAGTTTTCTCCCGATTTTTTGCCCTTCAATTACTTCACTTTCAATAAAAAAGTTGTATCCGAGCATTTGATTTGCTTTATTTACTTCACCGTTTTGTAAAAAATTGCGAATTACGGTACTGCTGATAGTTTCATTACCAATTTTTTGTGCAGGAATTTCAAAGTATTTATAATTATATTTTGTTTGGTTATCTCTTAAAAATTTAGCATTACCTGATTTTTTAGTTCCGAAGTGATGGTTAAACCCTGTTGAAATAGCCGCAGGCGAAAAATATTTTATTAAAATATTTTCTAAATATTCTTGGGCACTCAAAGAATAAATATTATTATCAAAATCAAGTTCATATAAATAATCAACGCCAAGTTGTTCAATTTTTTGCTGCCTTTGAGCCCTGGAAAGTATATATTTGGGACAAACTCCTAAAAAATGACAGCACGGGTGATCTTTAAATGTTATAACCGCAGATTTTATTCTGTTTATTTTTGCGAAATCTACCGCGGATTTTATTACAGCTTTATGACCTATATGTACTCCGTCAAAATAACCTAGAGCAATTGATAAATTAGGGTTTTGGTTAAGTTCATTGTATATCTGCATATTATAATTATAATACAAATTAACATTGTGTAATATATTAGCAAAAATTTTTTTTTTAATACTTACTATATTATCATAGGAGATATTCATGTTTATTGATAATAATTATGCAAGTCGAACTTCTTTTTCAGGACATCATTTACCGAAAAAGTTTTCATCAATGATGAATTATATTTATAAAAAAACATTTAATAATTATCCGGATATATTTGAATCAAAAAATATTGTTCGTGTCAGTACACAACTTGATAACGGCGAAGAGGTTTCAGGGTATGTTAACTTTCATAACGGTAAATATAACGGGTTGGTTCTCGACAAAGGTTATGAACATCTAAAACAAGTCTTTATGAGAACTGCTCTTAGACGTTATAATGAAAAAGTTGCAACACCGAGGGTTAAGGAAAAGCTTTTTAATCAACAAATTAAAAAAGGCTCAATTTGAGCCTTTTATTTATTTACTGTACTTTTTAAATGAAGTTCTCTTAGCTGTTGAAGTGAGGCTTCACCGGGAGCGTCACTCATCAAATCTTTTGCTCCTGAATTCTTCGGAAATGCAATAACATCTCTTATAGAGTCCGTTCTTGCAAGCAGAGCAACAAGTCTGTCTAAACCTATTGCTAATCCGGCATGAGGCGGCGTACCGTATTGTAATGCATTTACCATAAATCCGAATTTTTCTTTCGCTTCTTCTTCAGTTAAGCCAAGTGCTTTAAATATTGCTTTTTGAACTTCGGACGAATGTATTCTTACACTTCCTCCTCCGAGTTCTGTGCCGTTATAAACTATATCATAAGCAATTGATTTTACATTGCCTAAATCTCCGCTGTTAAGCTTGTCTAAGTCTTCAATACAAGGCGATGTAAAAGGATGGTGCATTGCCATATATCTTCCTTCTTCATCACTCCATTCAAACATTGGAAAATCTACTACCCATAATAGATTATGTTTATTTTCATCAATTAGATTGAGTGATTTGCCAAAGTGTAGTCTTAATCTTCCCATTATGTCATAAACAAGTTTAGGCTTATCTGCTACAAAGAAAATAATATCACCGGCTTGAGCTTGAGCTCGTTCTTGTATTTGTTTTGCCTGTTCTTCTGTTACAAATTTCAAAACAGGAGATTTAGCAGTACCGTCTTCATTATAAATAATATTAGCTAGAGCTTTAGCTCCGAAAGATACTGCAAGTTTTGTAATATCATCAATATCTTTTCTTGAATATTTAGCACCGCCGGGAATTCTTATACCTCTTACAATTCCACCGTTTAACAGGGTATTTTTTACAATTTCAAAGTTAGATTGTAAAATGATGTCTCCTATATCAAATAATTCCAAACCAAATCTAGTATCAGGTTTATCTGAACCAAATCTGTCCATAGCTTCTTGCCAAGGCATTTGGATAAATGGAGGCTTGATATCAACGCCTGCAGCTTTAAATGCATCAACAATCAATCCTTCAACAACTTTTATTACATCTTGTTGCTCAACAAAAGACATTTCTAAGTCTATTTGCGTAAATTCAGGTTGTCTGTCTGCACGTAAATCTTCGTCTCTGAAACATTTTGCTATTTGGTAGTATCTTTCTAATCCGCCGACCATTAACAATTGTTTAAATATCTGTGGGGATTGCGGAAGTGCATAAAATTTACCTTCCTGAACTCTTGATGGAACCAAATAATCTCTTGCACCTTCAGGAGTTGTTTTTATTAATATAGGTGTTTCAACTTCCAAAAAGTCTAGATTATTCAAATAGTTTCTAACTGCTTGAACAATGTTATGGCGTAAAACAAGTTTTGATTTCATTGCATCACGTCTTATATCAAGATATCTATATTTTAAACGAACATCTTCGGATACGTTTTCATCATCCAAAACAAATGGAAGAGTTTTTGCTTCTGAAAGAATTTCAATACTTTCAGGATACATTTCAACTTGTCCGGTAGGATATTTTTCATTATATGTTTCTTCGGGACGTCTTGTTACTTTTCCTTTTACTGTAATTACATATTCAGTTCTAACTTTTTCAAGTGACTTATGTACTTGAGGGTTAATTTGAGGATTTGCAACGATTTGGAAAAATCCTGAACGGTCACGTAATTCTATAAAAAGTATTCCGCCAAGATCTCTTATTGTTGAAACCCATCCTGAAAGTGTTACATATTCATCAATATTGTTTAAATTAAGTTCACCGCAATTATGGTCTTTCATTCTTGTTTTAATCATTAGTTTTTTCTCCAATCTCTAGTTTTTATACTAGCAAAAACATAAAAAAAACACCATATTTTCTATTTTTTTGTGACGTTTAGTAAATGTTTTTATGTAGAAAGAGATTTTCTGCTAAATTTAGCTTTTGAAAGCACCGGGAAATTTTTAAATAAAAAGTTCACTGGATAAATATCTTTCTCCTAAATCGGGCAATATTACGACGATTAATTTATCTTTATTTTGAGGCTCTGCAGCAATTTGTAAAGCTGCATACATAGCTGCTCCTGAAGATATTCCGCATAAAATGCCTTCTTCTGTTGCAAGTTTCCGTGCCGTATCCATTGAGTCGGTATCACTCACAGGAATAATTTTATCAATAACCTTGTAATCAAAATTTTTAGGTACAAAATTTGCTCCAATACCTTGAATTTTATGCATTCCGGCAGGTTTTCCTGCAAGAACCTGAGAAGTTTCGGGTTCAACAGCTATTGCTTTTATATTAGGGTTATGGAGCTTTAAGCCTTTAGCTAAGCCGGTTATTGTTCCTCCTGTACCGACTCCGGCAACGACTATATCTACTTTACCGTCTGTATCTCGCCAAATTTCTTCAGCCGTTGTTTTTACATGAGATTCCGGGTTCGCAGGATTATCAAATTGCTGCGGGATAAACGAATTCGGGTATTTTTGACTTAATTCAATTGCTTTATCCACAGCACCTTGCATGCCTTTTATGCCTTCTGTTAAAACTAATTCAGCTCCATATGCTTTCAATAGTTTTCGTCTTTCTAAACTCATTGTATCGGGCATGGTTAAGATGATTTTATATCCTTTAATTGCACAGACCATAGCCAGTCCGATTCCGGTGTTACCGCTTGTAGGCTCTATTATTACGGTATCTTTGTTGATTAAACCTTGTTGCTCAGCTTTTTCTATCATGTTTAGTGCCGGACGATCTTTTACAGAACCGGCAGGATTAAAACTTTCTACTTTTGCAAAAATATTCCCTGTTGAAAGTTTATTTATTTTTACAAGTGGTGTGTTGCCTATTAATTCCAGTAAATTATTCGCAATTTTCATAAATTATTACCTCTTAGTCTAAAATGTTACTATAATATTATCTAAAACCTTTATTTTTTGAAATAGTTCTGCCTATTTGTTTGAATTTTTCTTCTAATTTTGTATAATCAACAGATTTTTTACCGGGGTAAATTTCGTATTTATTTTTATGATATTCATCCGTGACGTTAGGCATAACCACATTTGCTCCACATTGTAGAGCAATAAATCGTCCGTTTGGGTGGATAGTTTCCATAGCCGTTGTTGCCGGAATATTTATATCAGGCATTAAAAGTCTTGTGATAGCCATTACCTTTAAAGCAAGCCAAAATCCGTTTGGATTAACATCCTTTAATGGTGTATCCTTATGTGGAATTAAGGGCCCTAAGCCGATCATGTCAGCATTAACTTCTTTAAAAAACAATATATCATCCGCCAACGATTCAATTGTTTGTCCGGGTAAGCCTACAAGACAACCTGTACCGGTTTCATAACCTAAATCTTTTAAATTTTTTATGCAGGTTATGCGATTTTCAAAGCTCATGTTAGGATGTAGCTTTTTGTATAAATCTTTATCAGTTGTTTCTATTCTCAATAAAAATCTGTCTGCACCGGCCTCTTTCAGTATTTTATATTCTTCATAGCTGCGTTCCCCAATACTTAAGGTGACAGCTACATCATTTTTTTTAATTTTTTTTATGACGTCAGCTAGAACTTCCGATGTAAAATATAGGTCTTCCGCTGATTGCAACACAATAGTTCTATAACCTTCTTGAGCTGCAATGTCAGCTTGTTGTACTATTTCATCCGGTGTTAATCTGTAACGCTCAATATTTTTATTTTCATATCTAATTCCGCAATAAAAACAGTTTTGTCTGCAAATATTCGAAAATTCTATTAACCCTCTTAAATGAATTTCGTCCCCAACATATTTTTTTCGTGTTTTATCTGCAGCTAGAAAAAGTTCATTTTTTAACAAGTCATTTTTTAGCAGCTCTATAATTTCACTTTTTGTTAATTCATGCAGTTGTAAAGCTTTTTTTATGATTTTGTTCATAATTAAATTATATAATAAAAAAGCCGGTAATTACCGGCTTTTTATGTGTTAATTATTTTTCAGCAGGCTGCTCAACAGGACGTTGATTTGGTATTTGCGGGCCAGGTCCCATTGGAGGTCTGAATTCTTTACCCGGACGTTTATGATTTTTTTCAAACTGTTCCCTGCCTTCTTTTTTCATTTTTTCAAGTTCTCTTTTTTGTTTTTTGGTAAGTATAGATTCAAAATCCTGCATGTTTTTCATACGAAGCTCGTGTGCTTGTTTTTGTAAATCTTTTAATTCTGCACGTATTTGATTTAATTTTTCCTGTTGCATTTCAACAGCCATTCTTGAACGTTTTATAGCCTCTGCTTCTTGATGCTTAGCTTTTATTTGTTCGATTATAGGTTTCATTTCTTCACGATTTTTCATGCGAAGTTCTTTAGCTTTAGCTTTTTGTTCATCAGTAAGTTTTAAACGTGCTTCAAATTGATCTTTTTTCATAATTTTTTGAGCATGTTTATCTTTTTTTTGAACCTTTTGTACTTCAGCCGCCGGCTGTTGTTCTGTAACAGTTGTTGTAGCCTCTTCGGCTAATACCGGTGTAAGTGAAAATGCTATTAAGCTTGCTAAAATCAATGTTTTTTTCATTAATACATCCTTTCTTAAATTAAATGTTCTAACTTTTGTGCCAGTTCTTTTTTTGCATTGTAAATCCTTGATTTTACAGTCCCAAGAGGACACTTTAGTTCTTGTGCACAATCCTCATAGCTGTATCCTTGAATTTCACAAAGCATTATAACTTCTTTGAACTTTGGCTTTAATGAATTTATTGCGTTTATTATTTGTATTTGTCTTTCATTCTGTACAAGTTTTAATTCAGGTGCTTGTTTTGAATCTTTTATTGTATTTAAGACGATTTCATCTGAAGTCGAATTTGTTTGGTGTTTTTTATAAGAAGATTTGAGATAGTCTTTTGAAACATTTTTTGCGATGGTATTTATCCAACTCTTAAAGTTGCCTTGTTCTTTATATTTTGATGAATTTTTCCATGCTTTTATATAGACCTCTTGTTCAAGATCTTCATTCGTTTCTTTTGTAATCAATCTGATTATATTTTTTACATTTTCTTGATTTTTTTTAACTATTTCATTAAAGTTCATCTACTCTACCAATATAAACCCGTATGAATCAACCGGTAATCCTAAGTCTTCTGCAGTTAGTGTTGTGCCGTATTTAATAGTGTCTGAAATGTCAGTATTTAAATTGATTATACCGAGCGTTGTCGCACTTAAACACATTGCAAAAACTGCACATGCTATTTTTAATTTTGCTGCTGTCTTTTTACGTTTTAAAAAATGCGGTCTGACTTCTTGTATTAATTCTGAAACTTTTTCCATTTTCGCATGTTCTGCTTGACAATCAGGGCATGTTTTTAAATGTTCAGTGAATGTTTTTTCATCTGCAAATGTAAAAAGAGCTTCGTATTTTGTACATTTCATGTTTTAACCTCTGTACTTTTATAACGAGATTGAAATTTAAAAAGTTCATTTTATTATATATCATTTACTTGTTTTTGTAAAATTATTGTAATATTATTTTTTCATAATAACAAATTTTTAAATTTACGGACTTAAGATAACTTGAGATGGGAATTACAAATTCATTAAAAACTATATGTAATAAATTAGGTAATAATAACAAGCCTACTTATGTAGTAATGGCTATTGCAACAGTCAAAGGGATTTGCCGTCCTCTTTTTACAATGATGGATAAAAAAGAAAATCCCGAAACAAAAAAATATACTGCAATAAGAGAAGGTTTGACTGAAATTATCGCTATTCCTGTTTATTGGGCATGCGGTGAACTTTCAGGTAAATTCGCACATTTGTTAGCAAAACCTAAAAATTTTATGGATAAAAAATTATACAAAAAGTATAAAAATGGTTTTCATACTTCTAAAGTTATGAATGCATATGAAAATGCGAAAGAATTAGCTGAAAATAATTTACCTAAAATGAATAAAAATTTGATGTTTATAGGCGTATGCGGTGCGGCTTTATTTGTTATTCCGGCATTATGTTCTGTTGCTATCAGACCTTTAATGAATCATCTTCAAAAAAAGAATTCTAAAAAAGAACATGTCAAACCGGTTTATAATTATTACAATCAAGTATTGCCTAAAAATAATGAATACAAAAGGCTTAGCAGCTTTTCTAATGTGCCGCAATATGGCATGAAAGTAGGTGGCGTATGATAAGTGCAATAGCAAATGGTTTATCTAATTCTACATTGGCGAATATTGCTCAAAATACGACAGCCTCTGTTTCTATTGAAACTACTTTGAAATCTATAGGCAGACCGGGCTTTATTCTTATAGATAATGATATAAGTCCTGCAACTAAAAAATACGCTGCGGCCAAAGAATTCCTATATCAGGCGACTTGTCTTGCAATTTATTTGGCATTGATTACACCTGTATTTAAAAAAGGTGCATTTGCAATAGGAAAAAAGATATTTAAAGATTCTCCTGAATTCGCTAAATTTAAAGATGCCTCTGAATTTTTGGATTACCATAATTTTGCCTCTAAAAATAAAACAAATAGACGTGCTAATATGGTTAAAGATTACGCAAAAAATAAATTTAGACATGACGGATTGCGTGAAGAACTATGGTCAAAAGATAAGCCTGAAAAATATCCATTAATTAAAGGAACTGTTGAGTTGGGCTCTTTAATAGGCTCAGTTTTAGGTTTGGCAATTTTAGCACCTCAAATCAGCCACTATACAATCCATCCTATGTTAAGAGCTTTGGGCTTAGAAAAGAAAGAACACAAAGTTGATACTAAAGCTTAAAACATTCTTCACTTCGTTTTGCCATTAATTCAGCCTTAAGTTTTTTATTTTTTCTTTCTTTTTTGGGTAAATCAATTGGTGGTAAAAGTCCCCAGTTTGAATTTATAGGCTGAAATTTTTCATGTGCGGAGTCACTTATATAATGAGTTAAAGCTCCGAGCATGGTTTCTTTTGGTAGCTCTAAAAGCTTTTTTCCTGTTAAGTAATTTGCCATGTTTATTCCAGCTAAAAGACCTGACGCAATAGACTCTGTGTAACCTTCAGTACCTGTTATTTGTCCGGCAAAAAATAAATCGGCTCGTTTGCGTGTCTGTAATGCTGCGTTTAGAATTTTAGGAGAATTTATAAAGGTATTTCTATGCATTACTCCATATCGTACAATGTTAGCGTTTTCTAAGCCGGGAATAGATTTAACCAATTCTTTTTGACTTCCCCATTTTAAATTAGTTTGGAAGCCTACAAGGTTATATAAAGTTTTTGCTGAATTATCTTGTCTTAACTGAACAACTGCATAATTTTCTATTCCTGTTCTTTTATCAATCAATCCAACAGGCTTCATCGGTCCAAATCGTAAAGTGTCAACCCCTCTTGATGCCAAAACTTCTATTGGTAAACAACTTTCAAAAAATTTTGCATTTTTTTCAAATTCTTTTAATTCAATTTTTGGGGCATTAATTAATATATTATAGAAATTTGTATATTCATCTTTATTCATCGGACAATTTATATATGCAGCATCACCTTTATCATAGCGGCTTGCATAAAATGCTTTATTAAAATCTATTGAGTCTTTTTCTATAATAGGAGCAATTGCATCAAAAAAATACAAATGTTCATTTTCTGTAAAATTTTTAATATCTTCCGCTAAAGATTCGCTGGTGAGTGGCCCTGATGCTACTATAACAGGTGTGTTTGGAATTTTATTAATCTCTTCTCGAATGAGTGTAATATTCTTGTTAGTTTTAATTTTTTCAGTTATTTTTTCAGAAAAAAGATTCCTGTCTATAGCAAGAGCACTACCCGCCGGAACTCTGCATTCGTATGCTGTTTTTATAAGTTCGCCGTCTAATAATTCCATTTCTCTTTTTAAAAGACCGCTTGCGTTCGTTATATCGGCAGACCCTAAACTATTTGAACATACAAATTCGGCACAATTTTCCCCCGTATGTGCTCCTGTTGTTTTTAGAGGCCGCATTTCATATAAATTGACTTTTATATCTCTTTTTGCAAGCTGTAATGCTGCTTCCGAACCGGCTAAGCCGGCTCCTATTATTGTTACTTCCATATCTTTAGTTTATATAATCCATTTTACACTGTCAATTTTTTTGAAAATAATTTTTTTGTAAAATAAATGTTACAAATGTAGTAGTTCACTTGCAAATAAATATTTATTAAGTATAATAAATACACTAATTACATTTACTTTTGTTAATTTTTTTTAATTAAAAAGAAAAAATAGGCAATATTTATGTATGACGGGTTTTAAATAAGTTATGTGTAGATAGTGAAAATTTAGTAGGGAAATGTGTCAATAAGAGCAGTACAAATATCAACACCGGAACAAAAATACAATACGGTTAAATCAAATAATAATAAAGCGGTTTCATTTGGAAGCGGCGAAAATGCTATAATAACATTTATGGATGCTATGAATCGAGGCGGATTTATGGCTTCATTTATTATGCAGGATTTTTTGGGTATGGCCGGTCCACGTGTTTTGACAGGTATGTATAGAAATCATGACAAAACCGGTCAGCTGAATTGGGATTTTGCCAAAAAAGAAGGTATAAGAGAAATATTAAGCGGTCCGAGTGCATTCATTATTCCGGCTATTATGATGAGTGGAATTAAAAAAATAGGCGGTACTGCAAATAATGTTCCTATAGATTATATAAAAGGTTTTGGTAATACTTTTTCTAATTTTGTACAAGAAACTCCTTCTGAGATATTGAAAGATACAGTTAAGACTAAGAATAATTTTTATGAAAAAGTTTTTGAAAAAATGCTTTCCGACTCAACGAATGGCGGTCTGAAAGGTGAAGAATTAACAAGTATTTCTAAAAACTTTGCAGAAAGACTTATTAATGCAGAAAAAGCACCTAAAAAGGGCTTTTGGAAACATTTAAAAGGCAAAAAGGTTGAAGGTTCTGCTCAAGATTTAAAGCATGAGTTGCTGGAAGACTTTGTTAAATTGCGAAAAAAATATTTAGGAGCACATGGAGATAAAATTGTTACTGAATATAATATAGATGATAAAACTATTAGAACTTCATTTAAATCATTTATTAATCATATGAATGATTTTACAAATGATGCAACTCGTAAAGTTAGTAAAACAGTTGCTAGTGGAAAAGAGTTATCACCTGATGTTATCTCTAAATTTGTCAAGAATCTTAGCCAAAGACGTGCCGGTACCAGATTTTTGTCTAATATGAGTATGTTTTTAGCTGTATTAGGTTTTTATACAATAATTCCTAAATTATATAATAATGTAACAAAAGGACGTGACCCGGGACTTGATGGATTAGGTGTGCCGCAAGAAAGCACAGATATTAAATCTAATGTAAATTCAAAAGAAAGTAAATCTAATGAACCATCATTCACAGGTTTGGGTTCAATGGTTGGCAAACTCGGTAAAACAGTTGCTGACAATCCGGGATTAAAGAAATTTTCAAACGGTTTTGAATTTGATGGTGCTACGATGCCAATGCCTGCAATGTTAACATTATTGTTTGGTTTTTGTTTGCCTCCTAGATTAATGCATGCTCAAAGTAATACTGATAGAAAGGAAATTTTAGTTCGTGATATTACAAGTTTCTTTGCAATATTATTTGGCTCGAAAGCAATTAATCGTGTATGTTCTGACGTTTTTGCAAAAACTTCAGGTTTGGCATTGAATATAAAACCTGAAAATCATAAAGAATCTGTCTTTAAGAAAATTTGGCATTATATATATCCTGATAACGGTGTTCAAGTTTTAGATAGTGATAGAATTATAGCACATTATAGCGATATAAATAATTATAAAGACGGAATAAACGACATGTTCAGGTTCATTGACAAAAATGGCGGAAATGTTGGTAAAGTCTTGACTTTAGATAAAGATATTCAAGAAGCAGCCTCTAAAATATTAGGAGAAAAGCCATCAAGACACATGAAGTTGGATGATATTATTAAAGCTTTTGATAAAGCAAAAGATACAGAATCTTATAAGACTATTGTAGATAAACTTTCAAATAGCGGTAACAAACTTGTTAAAAAAGCAAAAACATATAATAATGTCTTCGGATTTATCTCAACTATTCTACTTGTTCCAGCATTAATGATTTGGATTTCAAAACACTGTGAAAGAATGACAAAACGTCATATTGAAGAACAAAAACAAGAAGCAATGAAAAATATGGCTAAACAAACAAAAATACCTGAGTCATTAAGAGTAGTAACGAGTAA
Organism: Candidatus Gastranaerophilales bacterium; assembly: GCA_944323365.1. GTDB lineage: Bacteria > Cyanobacteriota > Vampirovibrionia > Gastranaerophilales > Gastranaerophilaceae > SIG32. Next base: position 26,109 of record CALUSG010000047.1, on the reverse strand, counting down.
ACCGACAATGGCAGGTTTCTTAAATAGATAAAGAGGTCAAATAGACCTCTTATTCTTCTATTAAAGCATTAATATCTGCTACCATAGCATCAGGATCAAAACCGTGAACTTTTGCACCTGCTTCTAAATTTTCAAATCTTGCAGCTGCACAGCCTATACATCCCAATCCATATTTTTGGAAAACTTCAATGCTTTGGGGATATGCTTGAACTATATCCATAATGTTCATTTCTTTTGTTACTTTTTCTGCCATAAATTTCTCCTTATTTGACTTTTTAAAATAGATTATTAATAACATTATACACTAAAAAAAGAAGGTGGATATATGGAATTTATAAAAAATTTTTTCAAAGACGACGACAGCATTATAGGTTTATGTGGTTTTAGAAAAGAAGAAGAGAAAAAGCTGGATGTATTTATACCAAAATTAAATCCTGCAAAACCGGTTTATGATTTTAATTATCAAAAAAATTTTTTTCTTATGTAATAATTCTTAATAATTAGGCAATTTTTAATCTCATTTATACTTTAATAATATATAAAGGGGATTAAGTTATGTCATTACAAGGAATTAGATTTTTAACATCTATAGGTAAGCCACAATTAGCCAAACCTGTAGCAGCACCAGCAAAAGAATTTGCACAAAATTTTCAAACAAATTTTGCAAAAGGAGAATTAGTTCCGAAAGTACAAAATGAAGTTTTAGCAAATAAGCTGGATGTATTTGCTTAGATATTTATTGATCGCTTTCGTGGTGTTCATTATCTTTCATGAGTTTAGCGAAGTCTGATGGTTTAATACTTTGTATAAAGTTTTTAAACTCTTGTGCTTCTTCTTCATCTTTGGCTGTATCGGTTGATACAGATCCGCTGGATAAAACATTAGCCGTAACAAAGATAGGTGCATCAACTCTTATAGCAATTGCTATTGCATCGGAAGGTCGAGAGTCTATTTCTATAAAATTGTCGTTTTCATCTTTTAAGAAAAGTGTTGCAAAATAAGTTTCTTTTTCGACATCATTAATTTCAACTCTATCAAGCGTATAGCCGGTTTTTTCAATTATATTAATTATTAAATCGTGAGTCATAGGACGAGCGACATTAAGATTTTCAATTTTTCTAATTATAGCACTGGCTTCAGCGGAACCAATCCAAATAGGCAAAGCTTTTCGGTTATCTTTATCATGTAAGACAACGATAGGAGAACCTGTTCTTGTATCAAGAGCTATACCCATAACTTTCATTTCAATCATATACAAAACCTTTCATTAATTTTTTCCAACAACGCCGACAAGAGGGGAAGATGCTGAGGCAATCTCTTTTTTAGGAATTCTTCCGGCTTCGTAAGCCGCACGACCTGCCATTACACCATATTTAAAAGCTTCAGCCATTTTTACTGGATCTTCAGCTTTAGCAATAGCGGTATTAATAAGACAAAAATCAGCCCCGCATTCCATAACCATTGCAGCATCAGACGGAACACCTATTCCCGCATCTACAACGACCGGAATATTAGATTGTTCAATAATAATTTTAATATTTTCAAGAGTTTTAATACCTTGTCCTGAACCTATTGGAGAGGCTAAAGGCATAATTGTCGCACAGCCGATTTCTTCAAGCCTTTTTGCTAAAATCGGGTCTGCATTTATATACGGAAGAACGGTAAAACCTTCATCAACCAAAACTTTAGCAGCTTCCAAAGTCGCAATCGGGTCAGGCATGAGATATTTAGGATCGGGGATTACTTCAAGTTTAATCCAATTATTTATTCCCATAGCTTTAGAGAGTCTTGCAACACGAATAGCTTCTTCAGCAGTTGCACAACCGGCTGTATTTGGTAAAAGCCAGTATTTATTTAAATCAATATGATCCATTAAACCAACGTGCCCAGGAGCGTTCATATCAACTCTTCTAATTGCGACTGTAACTATTTCAGCACCTGATGCTTTGTGGGCTTCTTCCATAACATTAAAATCATCAAACTTACCTGTGCCAACCATTAATCTTGACGTAAATTCTTTATCTGCAATTTTTATAGCCATAATTTCTCTCCTTATAATTTTATTATAAACTAAAAAAAAAATAATTGCCTAAAATAAAATATTTATGCTATACTTGCAATATAATAAATCATGAATACGGAGTAATGGCCGAGTGGCTGAAGGCGGCACCCTGCTAAGGTGTTATGTGGGTTAAACCTGCATCCAGGGTTCAAATCCCTGTTACTCCGTTTTTTATTGCTTTTCGGGACGTTTTTGCCATAATTATCTATATTTGTTTTCTATTTTTTTAGGCTTATTTGAATATCATTAATATATTTACATATTAAAAATTGTTTTTATTGATTTAAATATGTGTTTAATGTAATTAGTAGTTATAAAGGCGGTCTTATGAAAATAAATTTACTGGATTGTACTCTAAGAGAAGCACCAATAAAAGATTTGATTTTGGGAAAAGATGTTATTCAAGATTTTATTAATGGATTAGAAAAAACGGGTATTAATATTATTGAATGCGGTTTTCTAAGGGATATTGGGGCTTGTCAGGATAATACTATATTTAAATATGCCTCGGATATTGAACCCTTTCTTGCAAATAAAAATGTTAATAGAATTTATACGGCACTTATTGATTATGGAAGGTATAATATAGATAATCTTACTGATTTTGATGGAAAATCTATAGATGCTTTAAGGATTTGTTTTAAAAAAAATGAAAGAAATGAGGTTATTCCTTTTGCTAAAGCCATTAAAGACAAGGGTTATAAAATCTTTATACAGCAGGTTGATACCTTAGCTTATAATGATTATGAAATTTGTGAATTAATACAAGAAATAAATAAATTGAAACCGTATGCCTATTCAATTGTCGATACCTTTGGCTCTATGTATGCTGATGATGTTAGACATTTATGCAAACTAGTAAATAATAATTTGGACAATAGTATAATTATGGGGTTTCATGCTCATAATAATCTTATGCTTGCAGCGTCAAATTCGGAATTGTTTATAGAATTAATGAATAATATTCGTGAGATAATTATAGATACAGCTGTATTAGGGTGTGGACGTGGTGCAGGAAATGCTGCAACTGAACTTTTAATTCAGTATATTAATTCCAAATTTAACGGTGAATATATGCTTGATCCAATTTTTGATATTGTCGATAACTTAATGCCAAAATTTATTGGCAAATGGGGATATAATATCCCTTACTTTATTTCAGGAACACATAATACGCACGTCTTTAATATTAATTATCTTGTTGAAAAGCATAATATTAAATCGAAAAATTTGAAAAATTTTGTCGAAACTCTTAACGAATATCAAAAAAAACATTATGACTATACTAAATTAGAACAACTTTATCAAGATTTTTTAATTGCCAATATCTCTTAGTCGTTTACCATCCATAAGATTTTTTTCGATTTTTTCAAGAGAAATTCCTTTTGTTTCAGGGATTAACAAAATTGTAAAGATTACAAATAAAATATTCAGGACTGTATAAATCCAAAATGTTACTGCAATACCAAATTGATTGATTAAGGTGAGGAAAGTCGCTCCAATTAACATATTGGCAATCCAGTTTGTTGTTGTTGAACAAGCAACACCAAAATCACGGCTTTTTAATGGCTGAATTTCTGAACATAAAATCCATACAACAGGACCGGCACTCATTGCAAAGCTGGTGATTGTAAATAATGTCATTATAACAGCTAATATTGATATCCATATTGCATCAAATCCTGCATTAATCATGTATAAACATAATCCAAGCAAAAATGTACCCGCTGCAATTCCCGCAAAACCTATGGTCAAAATAGGTTTACGTCCCTGTTTATCAACTGTTTTCATCGCAATTAAAGTAGCACAGGCATTTGTTAAACCGCAGATTACAGTGGCAATCATCTGTTGTTCTGTATTTGCAAAGCCTGCATGTTTGAATATTTGCGGAGCGTAATATAAAATTACATTCATACCCGTAAATTGCTGCATTGCCTGTAAAAGCATACCTAAATATACCGCACGTCTTACATTTTTATTTTCTTTAAATAAACTCCAGCCCTCTTGTTTTACTTTGAGGCTCTCATTAATTTCTTGAAGTTCTGCATCTGCTTTTTCGTCTGATGTTGAAAGCATTTTTAAAATGTTTTTTGCTTGTACAAAATTACCTTTTGAAGCAAGCCATCTTGGACTGTCAGGAAGTCCAAATACTGAAAACATTAAAAGTAATGCAGGTAAGCTTATTATACCTAACATTATCCTCCAATGTCCTCCGTAACTGAATATTGTATCAGATATAAAGGCTAATAATATACCTAATGTAACCATCATTTGATACATTGATATTAATTTGCCACGATTTTCTTTTTCAGACATCTCAGATAAATATAAAGGAGCAACATAAGAGGCTATACCTACCGCAAAACCAAGCATTACTCTCGAAATTAACAGCATAACTATATTAATTGCAAAGGCTGAACCTATTGAGCCCAGTATGAATAACGCTGCCCCTGTCATTAAACTCTTTTTTCTTCCTAGTTTATATGATATCCAACCGGTAGTTATTGAGCCAAGTGCTGCTCCAAGCATCATTGTACTTACTACCCATTCCTGCAGTCTGCTTGTTAATTCAAAATGAGTTGTTATAAATGGTAAAGCTCCGGATATTACACCGATATCTAATCCAAATAAAAGCCCTGCTATCCCTGCTGCAAATGTTATAAACATTCTCATTTGTTTCGCTTTTTCTATTCTCTCTTCTGCCATAATGCTCTCCTATTTTTTTTATTTTATCGTATTTATTTTAATTTTGTCAATTTATTGTATTATTAGTGTAAATATGATATAAAATTCTAAAGAGGTATAATTATGACTGTTTTAGTTTTAGGCGGAGCCGGATATATCGGCTCACATACTGTTTATGAACTTATTGATTTAGGCGAGGACGTTGTTGTCGCAGATAATCTTCAAACCGGTCACATTGAGGCAATCCACTCAAAAGCAAGGTTTTATAAAGGCGATATTAGAGACAAAGAATTTCTTGATAATATATTTAAAAATGAAAAAATAGATGCAGTAATACATTTTGCAGCAAATTCTCTTGTCGGTGAAAGTATGACAAATCCGTTAAAATACTATGATAATAATCTTTTTGGAACTATGATTTTGCTAAAGTCAATGTTAGAACATAATGTTGATAAAATAGTTTTTTCTTCAACAGCTGCTGTTTATGGAGAACCGGAAAAAATACCTATATTTGAAAATGATAATACGATGCCGACTAACACTTACGGCGAAACTAAACTTTCTATGGAGAAAATGTTTAAATGGGTTTCTAAAGCGAATGGTTTAAAATACGTATCTCTTCGTTATTTTAATGCTTGCGGAGCACATGCTTCAGGAAATATTGGTGAAGATCATACCCCCGAAACACATTTAATTCCGTTGGTTTTACAAGTTCCTCTAAAAAAACGTAAGTATATTTCCGTGTTTGGCAATGACTATGAAACTCCTGACGGTACTTGTATAAGAGATTATGTGCATGTAACGGATTTGGCTTATGCTCATATTTCGGCTGTTGACTATCTTAAACATGGCGGAGATAACAATATTTTTAACTTAGGAAACGGGTGTGGGTTTAGTGTTCTAGAAGTAATTGAAGCAGCTAAAAAAGTTACCGGTTACGATATCCCCGTTGAAATTTCTCCAAGACGTGCCGGTGATCCTGCAAAACTTGTTGCCTCAAGTGATAAAGCTAAAACAATTCTGCATTGGACACCTAAATATGGCAGCTTGGAAAAAATTATTGAATCTGCATGGATTTGGCATAAAAATCATCCTTCAGGTTTTCTTTCTTAGGGGGCTTGAAATTTTTTTTTTATGTGTTAAATATTATTTGTAACAATTAATTTTAGGAGGCAACTATTCAATTTATTGTTGAAAGTTGAAGAAAATGACACTGAATATACAGACTGACCCGGGAATTAAATCATTTAGTAATAATTATAATAATTTTAAAAGGCAAAATAAATTATCAAACCAATTAGCATCTGCTGTTGGAACAACAGCCGGTGTTCTTACTTCTATGGCATACGTTGCAAAAGGCAAAGGTATAAAAACTAATGGTTTGTTGAAAAATCCAAAACAAGCTTTTAAAGTATTTAAAAATGTAGAATTTAATGGGAAAGACGTTATTACTATTGCATCTTCATCGGTTGCAGGCGGGCTTTTAGGCGGTGTTATTACTGATTCTAATAATACTAAATCTAAGTTAAAAGAAACTATTGTACAATTATTAGGAAATTATGCAATACCTACAGCTTTTGTTTCAGGCGGGGTTAAGTTGAATAAATTATTAAATTATAAATTTAATTTCCCTCCAGTTACAAAGCTGATTAAATTCGGATTCGGCATGGTTAGTTTAATTGCAGGTGTTATGGTTGGTAATAGAGTTTCAAATAAAGTTACTTCTGCCATATTCAAAGAAGATGATAAACGTAAATTAAATTGGAAAGACTGGGCGGAACAAGTTGATAATGTCTGTTTGGTAACATCTTTGGCCGCAAATGGTACTAATTTAGCTAAAACTGCTTCAAAAGTTATTCCGTTTGCTCTTTTACTGCCGGGATATTCTGTAGGTGTAAGTAAAGATTAGAGAATCAAGTTTTTTGAAACTATTTCCGCAGCATAACCTATGAATTCTTCGCAAGGTCTTGTATTATAATATTCCTCGGTGCGTTTAGATGGTACGGGCGAAAAATCGGTCTTGTCTAAGCCTAATAATTCTCTGCAAATTATAGAGTTGTTCTTGTCCTTAAACTTTTTTGCTAAATCTTGAATAAGTGCGTAATGTTTACCTTTAATCTCATCATTTTGAGGTGTAGTATAACCATATTTTAATCCTGCTATCATAAACATTGCTGTAACTGCACCGCATACTTCTCTCAAACGTCCCATACCTCCTCCAAATGATGAGGATAGTTTTAATGCTGTTTCAATGTCTATATTTAATTCATCACAAAATGCACAAAATACGGATTGTGCACAATTATATCCTTCTCTAAATAACTGTTTTGCTTTTTTAGAATGTTTGTTTACATCTTTAGCCATAATGCCCCGTAAGGTTTTAATCTAACTGTCAATTCTTTATTTACAACATTTGCTTTTATCATTTTATCGGTTAAAAGATTATAAAAATAAACTTCTTTTGGCTTCTTGCCAAAGTTATCGTCTGTTAAGTTTATTGTAGCCCTTATTCTGCTATTTGACAGGTTATTTATTACAACGACCCTCATGTTTTCAGTTGCTCGAACATATGCAAATACTTCGGGTGATTTTGTTTTAATTTCTACAAATGATCCTCTTGTCATTACAGGATATTGTTTTCTTACTTTAATTAGTTTTTTTACTTGTTCATAAACTAAATTATTGTATGTACCTTTATTTGTAACAGCATTTTTAAATGTAGTTTCTGTTATTGGCCCACGATTGATATCTCTGCTGTCAAAATAACTCAGTAATTTTACTTTGTCTTTTAGTTGTTTATATTCTCTTATTTTTGCACTTCGTCTTGCATTTGCAAAATTATTTTGGATACCTATTTCATCTCCATAATAAATTATAGGAACCCCCGGCAGAGAAAGAAGTATTGAAAATGCCATACCAATTCGGTCAGGATTTGTGTCTAAAAAGTTTGCAAGTCTTCCGCTTACTCCAAAACCTTTTCTAAAAGCAGCTCCTTTTGGAACCAAATCTTCGTATAAAAGTTCTCTTGTTTTTTCATTTACCATTTCCAATGTTAGCTCATCGTGAACTCTTAAAAATATACCCCACGCTGCTGTATTCGGAATTTGAGGGGTATCTTTATATGCCTTCCAAAAATATCTGTTGTCTGCAGCAACTAATGATGCCCATATTGCCGGCATGTATGGAAAATGATATGCTATTTGAACTTCATCTGTTCGTGTTAGTTCTCGTTCTGTATTATTGATAAAGTGTTTAACTTTTTGTTCTGTTCCAAAATAAGGTAATATTCTATTCGGCAGCTGACAAGCTTCTGCTTGTATTACAGATCTTGGGGCAACAGCCTGTAAATATGCACTTAATAATTTTATTATTCTATGCGTTTTGGCTAAATTTTCTGCATCTGTGCCTTCTTCTTTTATTAAATATGGTATTGCATCCATTCTGAAAATATCTATTCCCAAATTAGCCCAAAAACTTATTGTTTCTAGGTTATAATACAAAACCTGAGGATTTTCCCAATTTATATCAAGTTGAAATGGATAAAATGTATGGTATAAGTAGTAATCTTTGTTATTTATTGTTACTTTTCTATAATGATTTTCTGTAATCTCAGGAAATATCAAACGGCGTTTTGAAATCTTTCCGCCAGGCTCTTTATACTCTACTACCGGTCCGAGTTTTGGATCTTTATAACCGGTATATTCAGGAAGTTCTTCTCGAACTACAAAATAATTTAATTTGTTTAAATTTCCGTTTTGTGCTTCTTGAAACCATTTGTGTTCATCAGAAAAGTGGTTTAGTACCAAATCAGCTTTAATTTTAAAGCCCTTTGCTCTAGCAGCCGTTAAAAATTCTTTGAATTCAGTCATTCCGCCCAGGTCTTTTCTAACATTCCTCGGGTTTCTTACATCAAAACCGGCATCTTTCATCGGTGAGTCTGCAAAAGGTAATATATATATTGTTGTTACACCAAGTTCTTTTAAATAATCCAACATTTTTATGTCATCTTTGAATGTGTTTGGTGTAAATGAATTTTTTACTCCAAATTGGTCTGCATAAAACATATAAATTACTTCGTCTTTATACCAATCTTCCTTTCTCGTTAAATCTTCAATTTTTAAATCCTTTGGTCTGTTTATTATTGTTTGAAGTGCTATACGTTCTATATTTGCGTAGATTATATCAACGTTTTCCTGTCCATATATTTTGGATATTGATGTTTTAATTTCTTTTTCAAGTTTTCCCGGAATAATTTCTTGTGATATTTTTGTTTGATTTTTTATCACAGAGTTTAAATCATCTTTTGCATATGCTATTCCAGTATAGTTGATTGTAAAAATGAGTAATAAAAATATCGTTATTATTTTATTTATAATTTTCATAATTGAATTATAGCATGAAATTTATTTTACCTGATTGAGCATTGTAAACAATTTGATTTATTTAAAAAATAATAAAAAGGAGTTTCTATGAAAAAAACTATTAATTTGTCACGTGATGTTCAGCGATTTAATGATGATTTGAAAAAACAAAATGCAAAGCCTTTGTATGAATTAACTGCTGGTGAAGCTAGAATTTTTTTAATTAATCTTCAACGTGAAACTCATAAAGATATTAACGGTGTTATTGTTGAAGACAAGGCAATTTTTACGCAAGATGCCGGAAGTATAGATTTACGAATAGTTAGACCTGATACTAATGAAAAATTACCGGTAATACTATATATACACGGTGGCGGGTGGATTTTGGGTAATAAAGAAACTCATGATATGTTAATTAAAAATTTATCTTTAAAAACAAATTCAGCAGTTATTTTCCCTGAATATTCGCTTTCTCCTGAAGTTCATTTCCCGGTTGCTATAGAGCAAATTTACTCCGGTCTTAAATATATTTATGATAACCCTGAAGAATTTAATATAGATAATAGTAAAATTGTTTTGGCCGGTGATAGTGCAGGCGGAAATATGGCAGTTGCTGTCGCTTTAAAATCAAAATATGATAATGGCCCTAAAATTATTTATCAAATTCTTCTTTATCCTGTTACAGATTTTGATATGAAAACAGACTCTTATGAAGAATTTAAAGACGGCCCATGGCTTACCAAAAAAGCTATGGAATGGTTTAGTGAGGCTTATATACAAAATAAATCTGAAAAATCGGATATTTACGCTTCTCCGCTTAAAGCTAATGTAGAAAACTTAAAAGATTTGCCGTCAACACTCATTATTACCGCAGAAAATGATGTGTTGAGAGATGAAGGTGAACTTCTTGCTGACAAACTTGATAATGCAGGTGTTGATGTTCTAAGTATTAGAATAAATGGGACACATCATGATTTTATGATGCTCAACGCTTTATTTAATTCCAATCAGACTAAAATTTGTTTTGATATTATTGGTTCTTGTCTGAAAAATATTTATAATTAAATTTATTATTTTTGAGAATACGCTAAAGCTATTGCAAGTGCTATGTCACTATCTGCAGTAGCTTTATTCTTTTGTGAATATGTTACGGCAGAATGTATTTCTTCAGGAAATAATATATTAATTTTTTTGATTACATAAGACATTATGTTCATTGTTATAACCATTATTGCAAGAAATGTAAATACAAATCCCATCCCTAAACACATAATAGCTGTTCCGTCTTGTAATAAAGATATATTTTCCATTTTGTTCTCCTTTTTTTATTCTACAATAAATATACAAAATATCAATATTGTTTAGTTATGTTCTTTCTTAAAACTAAAATTAATTGTATTTATAAATTATTTGTATTTAACTATATATCAAATGTAACGAAATGTAAAATGAATTTAAAAATAGCTGAAATCCAGTTATAATGCCGGTATGGTATGGTATGGTCGAAATGTGTCTGTAGCAATTTTTTCCACTTGCATGATTTTTATATTATATGTAGGTACTGTATAAAAAGGAAGAAAAGTTATGGGATCAAGAATTGATGTAGTTTCATTTGTTAATAATGTTATACAGCAAAATCCAAATGCAACAAGACCGGAATTAGAAGTAAAGGTAAGAAATGGCCTTCAGGATATGAAAAAAAACGGGACTAAAGTTAGTCCAAAAGAAATGGCACAGGCACAAGAATTGGTCAGAAAGGCAGATTTAAATGCGTTAAAAGCAAACTATACTACAAATGCTACAATAAAGACCAATAGAGCCGTTAAAAAATTGAAGGCATCAAAAGCAGCAGATGTTTATAAAAATGAAAATGTAAAATCTGCACCAAAAATGTCTGAAAAAGAATATTATAATATGACGAAAAAAGAACAACAACAGTTTCGTGAATCTTTAGAAGATGATTTACGTGCAGCGTTTGGTACAGAAAATGTTCATAAAGTTAATAATGATACACCTATTAAAAATAAATCATCTCGTAGAGCCCAATTAATTGATGGAATGGTAGATAAAAAACATCAAGGCCCGTCCAATTTATCTGAACATATAGAAAATATAAAAAAATCTGGAGACAAAAAAGCATTAGAATTGCTTAAAAAGGAAATGGCTGCTGTTGATACGAGTGAACATGTTTCAGCTAAAGCTAAAAAGAAAGCTAAAAAGAAAGCTAAAAAAGTTCAAATACAAAAATCTAAACATGAACATCGTCAAAATAGGTTAAATAATATCAAAATCAATCGTGACAGACATTATTGTACTCAAAATGGTATAATGACAACAGAAGCACGGAAAGCTTATGAAGCAGCTAAGGCACGTTCACTTAGACCACCTGTATTCCACAGTGCAGAAGAATCAGCAAAAGTATTTGAAGAACATTTTGAGGCACTTAAAAAAGCAGGAAAAGACGTTCTAGAAAAACCAGTTGAAACTGTCGCAAGGCCGGTGAAACAAGCTGCTGAGCAATCCGTTGAAACTGCCGTAAAAACCGGTAAGAAAATTTCAATTAAAGGTAAATTGGGTATAGCGGCTTCTGCAATTATAGCTGCCGGTGCTATTGTAGGTGGCTTGATGCATAATAAAAGAAATGACATTCAACAGGAAGAAGAATTTCAATTATCTGCTTAACACTACTCATTAACCGGGACAATTATCTCAAACTCGGTAATTGTCCTTGTTGATTTATTAAGCTTTAATTCTGCATTTTGTGCTTCCAGGTTTGTTTTACAAATATGTAAACCCAGTCCGCAGCCTGTTGGTTTTGTAGTAAATCCTTCTTCGAAAATTTCTTTTTGTTTTTCTTTTGATATCATTTTTCCGTTATTGGAAATCCTTATATGACCGTGGTTATCTTTTATCTCTGCAATGACGTTAATTTCGCCCTTAATTTCTATTGCTTCAATTGCGTTTTTAATTATATTTACAATACAGGCAAGGAATTTGTTTTCATCAACATAGATCTGTGCAGTATTTTTGACAAAACATTTCATTTCTATATTTTTGCCTTGCGTATATGGAGTAGAAAGTTGAAACCCTTCTTCTACAATTCTTTTAAAATCACAATTTTGAGGGGTATAATTGTTCATTGATTTTAAATCTATTAAAGAGTTACCAATGATTTTTAGAGATTTTTTTATACATTCGATGGCGTTTGCGACGGATTTATTGTCATAACCGTCACGTTCCATATTCCTTTTTATTATCTCTATATACATATCACATATAGAAACGTGGTTTCTTATTTCGTGTGATACGCATCTTGTTTGTAGTTTTATTAATTCTAAATCGTTCATCTTTAATAATAAGGTTCAGCGTTATGCTGAACCTTAATTCCTATTTAAACAGCCATTTTGGCTTTTCTTTTATTTGCAAAGCCGTTATTAAGAGCATATAAAACAGCTTGCGTACGGTCATTTACTTGTAATTTTTGGAATATATTGTTTACATGTGTCTTTACTGTAGTTTCTGATATAAATAATTTTTTTGCAATACCCTTGTAGTTATTACCTTGTGTTAATAAATCCAAAACTTCTTCTTCTCTAGATGTTAATTGATACAATAAGTTTTCGGATTCTGAAAGTTTTGTTTCTTCTTTGAATGTATTTTGGAAATATTCAAAGAATCTTGAAGATAACACAGAAGGTAGATAAATTTTACCGGCAGCAACTTCATCTATTGCATAAATGAGTTGTGCTGAAGCCATAGTTTTTAACACATATCCTTTTGCTCCGATTTTCATTGCTCTAAAAATCAAATCGGCATCGTCATATCCGCTTAATGCAATCACTTTTGTATTAAGTTCAAGTTTTTCAATGTCTTGAATTGCATGTAAACCGTCTTTTTCGGGCATATTCATATCCATTAAGACTATGTCCGGCTGATATTTTTTAATTAAGTTAATACCTATATGTGCACTGGTTGTTGTTCCAACAACTTCATAATTACTTTCAAGATTAATTAATTCTTTTACTCCTCTTAGATGATCAGAATTATCATCTATTAGCAGAATTCGTAATTTACTTCTAAACTCTCTCATTTTATCTCCCCTTTGTTGATAACTACACTTTATATACTACTATTTTCGGATGGTTTTATTCATCCATGCCTTGATTGATATTGTAGTCATGGCAGTTTGAGAAATTGGCGTAAATCTATGGATTGATATTTGTCTAAATCATGCTCTAAATCATGATTTGCAGCATGGTTGATTTTTTTGTAAATAATTTTCTGATACATTTTTTAATGTACATCAATTGTGGTATAATTTTTTTAAGGAGAAATTATGGAAATTTTAATATTTATCGGGGGATTTATATTTGGGGCAGTGTGTGTTGCACTACCATTTATTTTTGCTCAAAAACATACCAGAGCTGATTTTGAGAATTTGGCAAATAGAATTTTTAAAGAAAGTTCTTCTGAAATTTCTGATCAAAGCCGTGAAAAATTAGATGAATTTTTTAAATTGTTTAAAGAACGTATAGAAGATTTTGAACGCAGAACAGAAGAAAATTTTAAACTTGAAAAAGAGAATTTTACTATATTTGATATGAATATAAAAAACTTTTTGGAAACAGGTAAAAGAATTTCTACTGACGCAACTTTACTGGCAAATGCAATGAAGTCTGATAACCGAACATCCGGTAAGTGGGGCGAAATAGTGTTGGAAAAAGTATTAGAGTCTTCAGGGCTTCGTAAAAATGAAGAATACAAGCTTCAATCAGGAATTTCCGAAGGCCGGCCGGATGCGACAATATTTTTACCTGATTCAAGATGTATTTATATTGATGCTAAAACCTCTTTTTCTTCTTGGGACTCTTATATAAATAGTGATAATGATTATGAAAAAGATGTTCATCTAAAACAATTTATTGACTCTACTAAAAATCATATTACTGTTTTGGCAAAAAGAGATTATGCTGCTGATGAAAAATCACCTGATTTTGTCTTGATGTTTATACCGATTGAAAGTTGTTACTCAATGCTTTTTTGTGAGGATTGCAGTTTGTGGGATTATGCCTGGAAAAATAATGTTATGCCGGTTTCTCCGTCAACGCTTTTGGCAGCTTTAAAAATCATTAATTCTTTCCATGTTGTAGACAGGCAAAATAAAAATGCTATTGAAATTTCAAGAATTTGCGGAAAGATGATTGATAAATTTGCTGACTTGTTGAACGATATGCAAAAAATTAAAAATGCATTTAATTCAGCGGTTACTCGTCTGAGCGGAAGAGATAATATTATTAATCAGTTATCACGTATAGAAGAGTTGGGAGTAAAGGCTAGTAAGGCTTTGCCTGAACTGCCGGAGCAGATTGATTAATACAGTTTAATTTTATTGAGTTTTTATATTTTTTATTTATACGATTAAATGTATAGACATCAAATGTTTTTCCATCAGTAATAATTTTAATGGAATTCATTCTATCAGTTCTGTAAATTTTGCTATTACGTGAAAGAATATCAATTGTACTTTGGTTTGGATGTCCAAAAACATTTGGTCCTGTTGATACTATTGAAACCGGACTTTTTATATATTCAAGCATTGCTTTATTTACTACATTTCTGCCTCCGTGGTGTCCTACTTTTAATGTTTCTATATTTTGTGGAATGTTATTTTTTACTTTATTAAACGCAGTTATTCCGGCATCTCCCATAAATAACATATCAAAATCTTTATAACTTAATAATGTTATTATTGAATTTTCATTGTCATTATTTGGTATATTGGCAATTAGTGTCTTTATTTGTAAATTATTTTCGCTGTAGATTATATTGTTATTTTTAGCAAGTTGGGGTTTTAAACCTGCTTTATCAGCCGTACAAAATATTTGTTTAACCGTATAATTCTCTTGCTTTAATGAATTTACGTACACGTTTTTTATATGTAATTCTTTAATAAGGTCTACTGCCCCGCCTGCGTGATCTAAATCAAAATGGGTAAGTATCATTCCTTCAATATTTTTTATTCCACGATCTTTTAAATATTTAATTATAACCATTTTAGCTGTAGATGCACTGCTTTTATAGCTTTGTTTGGCAGTATCTATTATAAAATATTTATCATCAGGAGTCTTTAATAAAAATGCGTCCGCATTACCTACATCAAATGTTATAATTTCCATTTTGTGGTTAGGAATATTAATCATAGATAATGCTAAAGTAATTATTAAACCAAGGGATGCAGCCATGAGCTTTTTGTTTATTCCGATTTTTATGATTAATGTTAATAACAAAATTATAGAATAATAAATTAATAACTGCAAAATTGATGGATGTGTGGTTTGTATTATTGCGTCAGGTAATTTTGAAAAATAGTCTGAAATTATTACAATGATATTTAAAACATATTTAAGTACAAAGTCAAATATCATACAAACAAAATCAGCAGTAGGTCTTATGCAGGCCAGGATAGAACTTATAAATCCTCCAAAACTTACAATACTTAAAAATGGCACAGTTAGAATATTTGCAATAATTGAATATGTGCTGAAGGTGTTAAAATAAAACATCTGTATCGGAGCCACCCATATTTGTGCAATTATAGGGATTAAAATTCCTCCTTTTAGCCATTCAGCGAGTTTTATATTTTGCAGTTTTTCAAATATAACCATACCGGTTGTTAAAATGCCAAATGTTACAATAAATGATAATTGAAAACCAACATCATTTATAAACGATGGGTTATATATCAATAGTAAAAATGCAATAAATGATAAAAGTGAAACACTATTTGTATCTCTATCGATTAATTTCCCTATTTGAATAAATAAAAGCATTAATGCGGCTCGTAATACTGAGGGTCCAAGTCCTGTCATTAACGTGTATAATATTACCATTATTATCCCGCCGGTTATATTTATTTTGAATGGTATCCTTAAATATCTCATTATGAAAAACCAAAAACCAAATATAAAAGCTACGTTCATACCTGAGGCAGCTAAAATATGTAATAAACCTGAATTTATAAATGTAGTTTTTATATAATCCGGCGGTGCAACTGCGTCATCACCAAATACTATTCCTCCTAATATTTCTAAATGCGGCGATTGTAAATATTTAGCGTGGCTTTGTATGATACTATTTCGTACTTCATTTAATTTTCTTAAAAATTTCCAGTTTAAATTGAGTTCATTATTTGATATTTTACAATCTGATTTATCAGCGTATATTACTGAAAAAGTGTTGAAATTTCTTAGGTATTTACCATAATCAAACTGTGATGGATTCCCTGCTTTGAACGGTCTTCTTATTTTGCCGTTAATGTTTACATAATCACCTATGTTCAAATTTGGTGGTACATCTTCAAAATTTATTGTTACATAACTTTTTCCATTAATGTGTTCATTTGCTACGGAGTTTATTTTTAGAAAGAAGCTGGTTTTTCCGGGTTTTGTACTGTTTGGTATTGATACAATTTGCCCGCTTATCTGAGTATCTACAGGTGCTATATTATAAATATCGTCAGAGTTTTTTATTCTAAAGTATGAATTGAAAAAACCAAAATAAAAAATTAATATCCAAAATATGACATATTTAATCGTTAATTTTTTTTGGAGAATCAAAAATACACCCAATAATGTTATGATTCCGGCTGAAATTAACGCACAATTATTGAAGTATGACAAAATACCTGCCATAAATATAAATGATGTTATGAACATTACAGCATTTTTATTCTGCAATGTTAAATTTATATCTTCATTTAACATCCCAACGAAAAAATTATAACACGGAAATTATTTCTTTTTAAAGAACCAAAATCTTTTTTTCTTTTTGGGTTTTTCAACAGATTTTTTCTTGATCGGTTTAAATGCACTATTGGAAAGCATTTCAGTATAATTTTTTGTGGTATGTGCATAATCAAAAAGAATAATTCCATTTGATTTTAATTTTCTAGCCTCATGAATTTGCCGTACGAGATCTTCGTTTGAGCCGCCCATGAAAGTTACAAATATTCCGGCATAAATATCTGTATTCGGTGATTTTATTGACATTATATCTTTTGTCATTGCAGCTACCATTTTGGGGTCAAAAGTTAAAAATAAAGGTGTAAAACCATTTATGTAATTTCGTTTTGACCAAGTACGCCAGTCTTGTTGTTTTGTATTCAATGCACTTTCTATGTCGGGAAATATAACAGCACTTATATAAGTATTAGTTTGTCTGCCGAGAGTTCCTATTTTCCTTACAAAATTGGTGATATTTTCACGTCTGTAATCATTCCATTTTTCCCATAAGTCATCATTTAATTTTAGATTTATCGGGTCAGTGCCGTATAAGTCTTTGAAGTCTTGTCTTGCAAAAGTTGTATATCCCCAGCTGCCTGAAACATTTTTTGAGATTGACTGAGGGTATCTAATATAATCCAGGTTTATTCCATCGGGTTTGTAGTTACAAATAATTTCTGTTAGTAATTCTTCCAAAAATTTTTGAACTTCAGGATTTGCAGGGTCTAAAAAATATCCGTTATGCTCTGAACGAGAACTTGTAGGTACAGAACTGGAATAATCAGCTTGAGTTTTGTTCCCCCATTCAGGATGAACAGCAAGAATGCTTTGAGGGTTTTTGGATGGTGTTAAATTGCCTACATAAAATGATTGAAACCAAATATGGACTTTCATATTCCTTTTATGTGCTTCTTTAATCCATATTGAAAGTGGGTCAAAACTGTTAAATAATTCATTTTGAGCTAAAAACCCGTATTTTTTCATTGTGTTGCTTGGGAAAATTGTTTTTCCGTGGTAAAAAGTTTCTAAAAATATTGTGTTTATACCGGCATTTTCCATGCAATTGAGCGTTGCTATAATTTGAGATTCTGTTTTTTCGGTAGGTCTTATCCAATAACCTTTAAGTTCATCGGGAAGTGCAGGTAAAACAGTTTCCATTGCCTGGTTTGCTTCTTCAATGGCCAGTTTTGCGTATTTTTGCACATGTTTTTGATCATCAGATTCTTTTTGTGCTTTTTTTAAATAATTTTCAGCTTCTTCAATATGGCAGCTTGAAGTTCTCCAACTATAATTCGGGGCTTTGCCTTTATAATAATCAATCATTGCTTTAGTTTCCGAAATTTTTTGTTCAGCTTCATATAAATAGCTTTCGGATGTTGTATAGACATTGAGGGTTTGATTTGGTTTATCTATATAAACCTTTGTACCGACAGTTATATTTTTATTCATCCATATTTTGGCATCTCCATGTCCGCTTATTACTATACCATCAAGCGGTATAAATGAATTTGCACCGCTTATCATTGTAACTATATTGTCTTGTACAATGGCTTCCGTACCATATTCATTCGTATTTGTTCTGTCACCAAATTCAGAAGTATATATTATTAGCTGGTTAGGGCCTCTACCTCCTGGAAAGATACTGCCTTTTGTGTTCTTTTGCGGAGTCGGATCAATTACGTTTATTTGTTTAGAGGCACTTGTAAAAATTACTTCGTTTCTTTTAAGATTAATAGGTTCATAAACATCTGAAGCAAAAACATTTGTAGTTGTTAACAGTAATAATATGATTGATGATATAATCCTGATGTACATTTTATTCCTTTAATAGCCTGTTTGCTGGTAATTTAAAGACTCTATTTGTAGTGTTTTGTCCTTTAAGTTTGACGCAGAAGGATTTATTGAATAAGCCTTTTCATAATAATACTTTGCTTTTAATAAATCTGCAAATTTTTCATATATTGTTGCAATTTTAACATTTAGCTCATAATAATTGTCATATCCATTTTTGTATGCAATATTATAATATCTTAGTGCACGCTTAAAATCGTGTCTTTTAAAATAAAATTCTCCCATATAATAATTTAAATAAGGGTCATTTTTATTTATATCATAACAGATGTTAAAATATTCTTTAGCAAAGATATCAAGATTTTTTGCATCATATGTCCTGGCAAGTTGAACCATAGGATATATTTCCAAAGGAAAAATTTTGGTAACTATGTAATATTTTCCCATGGCGGTACTTAAATATTTTGTGTCCTTTGTCATTTCGTATTGATTAAAAAACGAATCAGCGTCTTTTAAAATTTCATTTCCGTCAAGGACACTATAATCTATATAATTGTCTTCATACTTAATAGACCCTTTTTCAATAGCAAAACATGGCAAGGATAATAAAATAATAAATAATAATATTAATTTTTTTTTACAGATCATCAATGCTCGGTGTCATTTTTGTTTCATGCTTTAATAAAGGTTCATTATCAAGTGCAGGATCAAGGTATATAAATACTCTTCTTACAAATTTTACAAATTTTGAATCATTAGAGTGCTTTAATTCATCAGGTGATACATATTGTTCGCCATTAAATCCGGCTTTTGACTGTTGAACCATTTCAACTATTGCCCCTGAATGCCCGTGACTTTCTAAATACTCGGGAGATGTAGCTTCACCGGCTGTTATTACGGCACTCGCTGGAAGTAGTGAAAATGTTGTAAATATTGCAGTTAAAATAATTTTTATTTTCATATATACCTCATAACTCTTAATTTATTAATAATATATTATATTTTTATTGTCTTTACATGTACTATTTGTATGATTTTATTATAATCTCTTCTAATTTATTTAAAAGTTGATTTTCAGGGACTTTAGCGATGATTTCACCTTTCTTAAATATATAACCTTCATTTATGCCTCCTGCAATTCCAAAATCTGCATGTTTGGCTTCTCCCGGGCCGTTTACCGCACAACCCATGGTCGCAATAGTTATCGGTTTGTTAAAATCTTTAAATTTTTCTTCAACTTTTTTCGCTAAATTTATTAAATCAATTTGCGTTCTCCCGCAAGTCGGACAAGAAATAAAATTAACGCCGTAAGATCGCAAACCTAAGCTTTTTAATATATCATATCCGGCTTTTACTTCTTCTATTGGATTTTCAGTTAGAGAAACTCTTATAGTGTCGCCTATTCCTTCTGCTAAAAGAGTTCCTATGCCTATTGAAGATTTTATTAGACCCTGCCTTAATGTTCCTGCTTCGGTTATTCCTAAATGTAGAGGGTATGGTATTTTTTGGGCAATAGAGCGATAAGCTTCAATTGTTGTGAGTACATCAGACGATTTTAACGAAACTTTGATTAAATCAAAATCAAGGTCTTCAAGTATTTTTATGTGTCCTAATGCACTTTTTACCATTTTTTCGGAAAGAGCAATGTCTTCATCAGCCAAATTTTTTTCCAGTGAGCCTGCATTTACTCCTATTCGTATAGGGATTTTTTGTTGCTTTGCAAGCTTAACTACTTTTTCAACATTTTCACGTTTGCCAATATTGCCCGGATTAAGACGAAGCCCTTGAATACCATTATTTATGCATTCAATGGCAAGCCGGTAATCAAAATGTATATCTGCTACCAGTGCAACGGGTGATAATTTCGCAATATCCTTTATTGCAGCTGCAGCGTCTTTATTAAGTACGGCAAGCCTTACAATTTCACAGCCTTTTTCGTGTAATTCATTAATCTGTTTTAATGTTGCTTTAATATCACGAGTATCGGTATTACACATTGATTGAACGCTGATTGGTGCATCCCCGCCTATTTTTATATTACCTATAGTAATTTGTTTTGTTTGTCTTCTCATAGTTATATTTTAATCCAAAAAAGTTTTTTGTGCTATAGTTATATAAAAAAGGAGAATATTATGAGAGCAGCTGTTATATCTGATATTCATGCAAATTTTATTGCATTACAAGAAGTTTTAAAAGATATTAAAAATGAAGGTTGTGATAAAATTATTTGTTTGGGCGATTTAATTTTAGCCGGCCCGCAGCCAAAGGATATTATTGATTTTGTAAAAGAACAGGATTGGATAATTATTCAAGGTAATACGGATAAATTAATTGCGGATTATGGCCCTGAAGTTTTAGAAATGATGCAGGAAAAATATCCGGTTATGGCAAATGCAATTGTCGATGATGTATTATTTGTTGATGATGTAACAAAAGAGTTTTTGGCAAACTTGCCTCCTCAATTAAATTTAGAGATAGAAGGTGTAAATGTTTTATTGGTTCATGGTTCACCAAGAAGAAATAACGAGGATATCTTGCCGGGAAGAGCTTTAGAAGAAATTGAGGAAATTATTTCCGATACGGATGCGGAATTGATTTTATGCGGACATACACATGTACCTTGTGGCTATCAAACAAATAAAAATCAAACGGTTGTTAATGTCGGAAGTGTTGGACGTCCTATGACACCTACTCCTTTAGCTTGTTATGCGGTTATTGATTTTGAGGACGGTAAGTTCGATATTAGACATAAATTTGTTGATTATGATAGAGAAGCTGCTGCAAATTTGGTAAAAATCCGTAATTTTGAAGGAGCTGAAAAATTGGCACAATTGCTGATAAATCCTATCGAACGTCATGTTTAATCGTATTTTTATTTTTGTGCTATAGTATTTGTAGATTTTAGAAAGAATTTTTGTATGAATATGGATAAAGAAAAACTGATTTCTTGTATTAAGAAACTTATTGACCCAAAAGTTTTGGTAATTGGTGATTTAGCCATTGATGAAATGATTTATGGTGATGCGGAAAGAATTTCTAGAGAAGCACCTGTATTAATTTTACAACATACAAAAACAAAACTTATCTTAGGCGGGGCGTCTAATGCTGCTCATAACGTTTCCGCATTAAATAACGGTAAGGTAAGTGTTATAGGTGTATGCGGCGATGATTATCAAGCAGGACAATTGATTGAGACTTTTGAAAAAGCAAATGTTGATTGTAGATATATTGTGAAAGACCCTGAAAGAAAAACAACAACTAAAACCAGGATTTCAGGTTCTATTACAACTTCTATAACCCAGCAAATAGTAAGAGTTGACAGACAAACTAATTCACCGGTTTCTGAAGTTACTGAAAATAAGATTATTGAAAATATAGAAAAGGCAATACCTGAGTACGATGCAATTATTCTTTCAAATTATCATATCGGAACTTTAACCAAAAAAATTATCGAAACAACTATTAAACTCGCAAATAAATATAATAAAATTATTGTTGTTGATGCACAAAAGGATTTATTTAAATACAAAAATGTTACTTCAATGACTCCAAATTTGCCTGATACAGAGTCGGCTGTCGGCTTTGAACTAAATTCAATAACTGATTTAGAAAAGGCAGGAGATAAACTTTTAGGTGAAACAAAGGCAAAATCAATTTTAATTACCTGCGGTGCCGATGGAATGTTTTTGACTGAATCAAAGAAAAAATATACCAAAATCCCTGTTTTTAATAAGTCTGAAGTCTTTGATGTGACCGGTGCCGGCGATACAGTGACGGCTGTATATACACTAGCATTGGCAGCAGGAGCAGACTTTGCACATGCTGCTATTATTGGTAATGTCGCTGCAAGCCTTGTCGTTCGACAATTCGGATGTGCAACTACTACTATAGCTGAATTATTAGCGGCGGTTGAAAAATTATAGGAGAAAGTTATGCAAAAAATTTCTGATATATTTAAAAGAATCAAGATGGTTGATTTTATAATTATTGCGGGGGTTATTCTTGCTTTAATTGTAGGTTTTATTACATTTGCAAATTTTAGACAGACAGCGGATAAACAAATTGAAGCTACTTCTAAAATCAGGTTTCAAGTTTTTATCAGAAGTGTTACCTTAACAGCTGAAAAACTTCCTATAGAAAAAGGTAAAAAGACTTTTATCAGTATTAGAAATGTCCCATATTCCGATTTAGATATAGTTGATGTTCAATCTGACCGAAAAAAAATTGTGTTGCCGTCATTTAATTCTAAAAATTTAATAGTAGTCGAAGATGCATCTCAGGCAAATCTTTATGATGTCGTTGTAACTCTTGAAGATACTGCGAAAATTACTAAGGATGGAGCTGTTGTTGGCGGTAATAAAATTAAAATGGGTCTGCCTATTACGTTGGAAGGTGAAAATTATAAGTTTACCGGTACGGTTTCTAATTTGCAAATTCTGCCGGATAGTCACGAAGTTATAAGTAATCAAAGTACTACATACGATGTTCAGTAATATAATTTATAAAGTTCAAGATAAATTAAAAATTTTATATGACAATAGCTTATTCTTACAAAATATTGATATATTTATTTTGTTTTCAATAATTTCTGTATTAGTTTCGTCTTTGATTTTTGATTCTGATTATATTGGATTCATTGCACTTGTTACTATATTTTTAACTGTTGTTAAAATTCTGACAAAACAAAGGGAAAATTTTTCGTTTAATACATTTGAAATATTTATTATATTGTATTTTATGATTGTTTTGATAAGCCTTGCAGGATCAAGTTTATTTACTTTAAGTTTGAAAGGATTTCTAAAAACATTTCTATATGTTGGTTTTTATTTTTCTACAGCACATTATTTGAAAAATAATTTGTCAAAAATTCCTTTACTTATATTTACGATAGCATTTTGTATAAGTTTTGAAAGTGTTGTAGCATTGCTGCAAAATTTTTCTCATGTGGAAGCAATTTCGACCTGGCAGGATACATCAGGTTTAAATCCGGAAGAAGTTATGACAAGAGTTTACGGAACATTAAAACCTTTTAATCCAAATCTTTTAGGCGGGTATTTTGTAGCTGGCATCCCGTCACTTTTTGGAATGTGTGCATATTTTATCTTTCATAACAAATACAAATTTGCATTTATTTCTATTGTATTATCGTTATTGTCGGTCTTAGCACTTTTTGCAACAGGTTGTAGAGGTGCTTATTTAGCGTTAATTCTAATTTTGGCTTTAACGTTTATTGTGTCTGCAAAATTCTTTTGGAATAGTTATAAAAAAGTTTATCTTTCAATAATCGGCGGTGCTGTTGCGTTGTTTACTACAGCATTGATATTTGTAATATCACTTAGAGCAAGATTTTTGTCTATTTTTGCTATGAGAAATGATTCATCCAATTCATTCAGATTTAATGTATATCAGTCATCTATACAAATGTTCAAGGATAATTGGCTTTTAGGAATTGGCGTTGGCAATAGAAATTTCAGGGAAATTTATGGACTATATATGAAAACAGGTTTTGATGCTTTAAGTGCATATAATATTTTTCTTGAAATTGCCGTAGAAAGCGGAATTTTTGCACTTATTGCATTTTTAGCTTTTTTAATTGTCTTGGTTAGAGATGCTGTGAAAATTATATTAAATTCAATTGATATAGAAACAATAATTTTTATTTCAGCGGCACTTATATCAATTTTGGCTTTAATGTTCCACGGACTTGTTGATACAGTATTTTTCAGGCCTCAGATACAGTTTATTTTTTGGATTATGGTTGCAGTTGTTTCTGCATATAAGAAGGTTAATAATTTATTGATATAAAGCTTTTATAAAGACATGAAAAAGCTGTGGTAAACTTAAATTAATGGTAGTTAAGAAGGAGAAGTATATATGATACCTATTTTAGATTCAAAACGTCAGTACGCAACAATTGGTGCGGAAGTTGAAAAAGCCGTATGCGAAGTTTTACGTTCAGGTTCTTATATTTTGGGACCTAATACTAAAGCCTTAGAACAGGAATTGGCTGATTTTATCGGTTGTAAATATACTGTTGGGTTAAACTCAGGAACAGATGCATTGCATTTGGCTTTGCGTGCATTGGATATAGGTGCCGGTGATGAAGTTATCACTGTTGCATTTACATTTGTTGCAACAACTGAAGCTATTGGAATTGTTGGTGCTAAACCTGTTTTTGTCGATATAGATAAAGATACATTTAATATGGATGCTTCAAAATTGGAGGCTGCAATTACCCCTAGAACAAGAGCAATTATACCTGTTCATTTATATGGTCAGCCTTGTGATATGGATGTTATTATGGATGTTGCAAAACGTCATAATTTGCATGTAATTGAAGACTGCTGTCAGGCAATTGGTGCTTTATATAAAGGTAAGATGGTAGGTACATTCGGTGACTTTGGCTGCTTAAGCTTCTATCCGACTAAAAACCTTGGCGGCATGGGCGACGGCGGTCTTATCATGACTAACGATGAAAAATTAAGAGATAGAGTTATCGCATTGCGTAACCATGGCGGTGCAATCCGTTATCACCATGACGAAATCGGTGTAAACAGCCGTCTTGATGAAATTCAGGCTGCAATTTTACGTGTTAAACTTCCGCATGTAAAACAATGGAATGAAATGAGACGTAAACATGCTTATTATTACAACGAATTATTCAAAGACTGTGCTGATATTCAAACTCCAAAAGAATTGGATAATACATATTGTGTTTATCATCAATATACGGTTAAAATTCCTAACAGAGATGAAGTTCATAAAATGCTTCAAGAAAACGGCATAGGAGCTATGCTTTATTATCCTATTCCTTTGCACTTGCAAAAAGTTCATGAATATTTGGGAGTAGGAAAAGGCTCTTTGCCTGTTTCAGAAAAAAATACCGAAATGGTTATTTCACTTCCGATGTTCCCAGAACTTACGGAAGAAGAACAACAAACAGTTGCAAAAACTTTGATTGATTGTATTAATAAATCAAAATCCAAAGTTGGTGTTTAATTAATGTGAAAATGCCCCTGTAAAGGGGCGTTTTTTTTACTGTACCAACAGTGTTATACATAAAAACTACTGCCTGAGGCAGGACACCCTATTGTGTCAACATTGGTAAAGGTGCTTTATACGACTATTTGTAAAACAATACGATTATTAGTAATACCGCTTTACATAAAAACTCTTATCGAACTCTTTTGTCCACTTTTTCTTATCATGGTTGCTTGCGTTAAACGGGACTGCAACGCCGTCGCCTGCGAGCCGCCGTTTCGCCCTTTGCTCGCAATCCGCTTTGTTGCGATGCAAAAAAAAAGTGTACCGAAAAAGAAAAACACGCTGTTATACTTGTAATCCTGCGGCTTGCTCAAGCCCTAACGTGTGCACATCCGTGCCGTTGCAAGCTGACGCTTGCAATCTTTTACCGCGTCTATAATCACGG
>CALUSG010000046.1 GCA_944323365.1 Candidatus Gastranaerophilales bacterium | reverse complement strand
ACCCGGGATTAGTTTCTAAAAACCACCCATTTGTTGCAATTTTTGTATAAAGCCCCGCATCGTGAGAGGCTTTGCATATTTCGTCAAAATCTTGTCTTAATAAAGGTTCTCCGCCCCATAAAATACTATCTAAATACCCGATTTGTCCGGCTTCTGTTAATAATCTTATGATTTCCTCTTTCGGCATATCGTCAGTGCCTTTTTTAGATTTCCAAAAACAGAAATCGCAATCACAGTTACATTTACTTGTAACCATAAGAGAAAAACATAAAGGTTTAGGTGTCCGAGATAGGCGGCTGACAAGGCATTCAAGAGCCCCCCCCCCGAGGTGTCTGTAATATTTTAAACGTTCAAAATTCATATTATTTCTTGATTTTGTTGTCATACTTACTCTCCTGCTATAAAAATACTCTAACACAAACAGGTAAAATTACAAGTAAAAATAGCCCATTTGGGCAATATTAAGTTACAAACTTAATATTAATTTAAATAATCCATTTGCCTGCGTTTTATTAAATCAATAAACGCTTCAATTCTAGTAATATAACCTGCTTTTCCAGTTTGTTCATCTAATACAAGCGATAGAACAGGTATATTTTCATTTTTACTGACTTTGGGAAGAATATTTTGAGCAACAATTTCAGGCATACAAGAAAAAGGAGAAATATGGATTATACCATCGATACCATGTTTTGCAGCATATACAGTATCGCCTATTGTTTCAATACATTCACCGCCAATTGCTCTTTTCATATATTCTTTTGCATATCTTACAGAACGTTCTCTGTGAGATTCTTTATGATAAAACAATGATGGTTTTAGGACATGTTCAAGCCAATCAGAGAACATTATTTGTCTTTGTACCTCAACTCCCATTTCCCCCAGTTCTTTTTCTATGTTCTGATTTGTATATGGATCTAAAAGAACAAAAAATTCACCAATTAAATAAACTTTAGGAACTTTTTTATTTTTATCTATAGGAATTGTTTTAAAATCAGCTATAATCTGTTTTTTCAAACGCTTAGCTCCACGAATAGAATTAGTATTATCTACAATTTCGAGCCATTTATTATAGCATTTTTCTGCCTCACCTTTATTAAGTTCTCTAGGTCGTGTATAAAACAAAAGTTTTTCAGCAGTATCAATAGCAAAAAGTTTATTAAATCCTAAACTAAAACCTCTATAATAACACCAAGGATTAATACAATGAGTGACATGCCAAAACGCTTGCAAAGTTTGCAGCATCTTACTTTTATACATATCAAAAATTACCATATCAAAATTATAGCCCATTTGATTAAGCGTTTTTTGTGCCATTTTGGTATAGTTACCTAAACGGCAGGATCCAGGAGCCTGAAACATCATTAGGGTATTTGCTCCTTTTTCAAGGGCCATAATATAATTGGCCAAATTTAACTTATAAGGAAGGCAAATTCCTTCAATACTATTTCTAACACCGATCTCTAAGGCTTCATTACTATTTGCTGGCGGTATTACAACTTTTGCACCTAATGCCAACACTAAAGCTTTTAAAGGAATATCAATTCTTCCCATTCTTGGCCAGGCAATTATTCTCTCTTTTGCAGCAAATTTATTTCCCATCTTGTTATTTTTCATAACAATTATCCTATCACAAATTAATAGGATTGGTATATACCCATGGTTTTTGATTAATATAAATTTCTA
Source organism: Candidatus Gastranaerophilales bacterium (assembly GCA_944323365.1). GTDB lineage: Bacteria > Cyanobacteriota > Vampirovibrionia > Gastranaerophilales > Gastranaerophilaceae > SIG32. The sequence goes on along the minus strand of CALUSG010000046.1, from coordinate 31,098 downwards.
CTCTGTATTTACCTTTTTCTTTTACAGGAAATATCAAACCCTTATCTACTTCTTTTAAAACCATACAGCCATTTTTCATTATCCTTATTTCAGCATTGTCTAAAAGCTGAACTTCTATTTTATTATCAGCAAAACTTATTAAAGGAATAGTATCCTTTACATGTCTATTTATTATAATATTATCACCATTTTTCAATGCATTTAAGATATATTTTTTTTGTTCATCAAATAAATTAGGAATTTTTTCGTCTGATATAATCACATTATTAATAGTTTTAAACATTTGTTCATATGGAAAAACGGTTACAGGGACTATATATTTCAAAATTTTTAATGCGTGTGCGTCAACTCCTCCTATAGCAGGAACAATTTCTTTTTTAATATTATTTAAATTGTCCCACCATTTTAAAGTTTCAGCATGCGGCCCACGTATCAACTTATGTTTAAAAAAATATCCATAGGCTATTTTAAAAATATTACTATCATCATAATTATCTGCCCAATCAGAAAACCAGTTCCAAATTTCAATACCATCCGGAACAATATTTTTATCTAACCATTTTATTGATTTAGCCTTATTTTTCCGATAATCTGCCTCATTCGGATGTGCTGCAAAACCAAAACCGCCTGACTTCACTACTTCATTAATATAATTTTCGACACCGATTTTTGGACTTATAACTTTATTTATTCCTAAACCAAGATAGTGATACGAATCTTTTGGCGAGATTTCCTCACCAACAATTACACAAACACCGTTATAAAAACCTTCTTTTACCTCCATAAGATTATGGTCAGTAATTATAATCCAATCCAAACCTGCTTTTTTAGCAGCTTTTGTAATTTGTTCAATGTCGCCTGATCCGTCAGAAAATTTTGAATGGATATGAATAGCCCCCATTGAATAATTATATGTTTTTTTTAAGTCCGAAATATTCATTTTGCTGAACCGGTAAGAACTTTTTCTTTTTTAATATCAATAACATTTGCTTTAAACGATTTAACAGAATCAGATTTTTTGACAATAAGATTTCTTTTCCTTCTCAAAAGCATGTCTATAAATGCTTCAATTCTTGTGATAAAACCTGCTTCTCCTGTGTGTTCATCAATTGTTAAATGGATTAAAGGCATACCATGTTCTTTGCAGTGATAAGAAATTTCATCTACCATTAAAGAATCCGGCCCACAACCAAACGCAGATAATGCTATTATACCATCAACTTTCTTATTTAAAAGATAATATGCTGCGGTTCCTGTTAATTCAAGTTCATTTGCCCAATATTGAACTTCACCAAGCTGTTTTAAAGCTTCTAAAGATTTTTCTTTTGATACAGATGCATAAACTTTAACATCCATTTTTTCAAGTTTTTTAATCAAATTCAAAGAAATTCTTTCGTCATATAAATTATAGCCATGGGCCATAATCGCAACAGAAAGAGGTTTAACAATATCTACCGTTTTTCGGGCAAATTTACCCTTTATAGCATTTTCAAGGGCTTCACTATAATCTACACCTGATTGAGTCATTTTCATAAAAGAATTATAAATTTCCCACCCTTTATCGACTGCTTTTTTAATTACTTTTCTATCTTTTACACCCAGTAAGCGTGCTGTTTCAATACAAAAATCATTAAGTCCTACACCTTCTGTTTTATCTAAAGTAGGCTCGATCATTGTAAAAGGACGATTAATTACATTTCTGATAATTTCAGGCAGACCTCTTATTTTACTACAATTATTTATTTTATAATCAGTTGACTGTAATGACGGAATAAATATAACCTCGCAGCCTTTATCTAAAAGATTTATTACATGACCGACATAAACTTTTATTGGCAAACATGTATCTGAAACAACATATTTTGTGCCGTCGTTAATAGTCTTTGTTGTTGTCTTATCAGATAAGACAACTTCCAATCCCAATGAATTAAAAAATCCATAATAAAAAGGGTAATTATTATAATATGACAAAGCTTTGGGAATACCAATCTTTTTATACAAAAATTTTTCTTTCATGACCTCTTTTATTATTTGTATATTTTCAAAAAAAGTATACAACATTAATAACATAAATCAAGATGATAATTAATGAAAATGGTCGGAAATTTCCTAATATTCTTCCTTTGATTAAGAAAGTTGTGGATTTAAGACTTTATTTTCCAAATTCTTTACAAATATTTTTTCTACATATTTTTGCCGAGTTCATATGCAAGCTTTGGATATTTAGTATTATTCACAGCTCCTTCTGTCCAAACACCTGAGGCTATAACTTTTCCTGCATCAAACCAGCCGAGATAATTTAACAATGTTTCGTAGTGACTGATTATAGGTTGTGCTTCTTTTGCTGATGTATCAGCATAAGTCATAATTAAAACAGCTTTTTTAGGCACGTGAATCTGTCCGTTAATTGCATAAAATCTATCAATAACTGTTTTTATTTGTGCAGAAATTCCAAAATAATACATAGGTGTTGCAAATACAACAACTTCTGCATCAATTATATTATTTCTTATAAATTCAAAGTCATCTTTAAAAACACATTCTCCATTCATACCGCATTTATTACAAGCAATGCACGGATGAACATTTTTGAAAGCTGAATCAAATCTTACAACGCTATGTCCGGCTTCTTCAGCTCCTTTTATAAAACTATCAGCCAACGTGTTTGAATTTCCGTTTCTTCTTGGACTCCCTGTAATAACTAATATTTTCATCTTGTGACCTCCTTGTTTTTCTAAGAATATTGTCGAGCCTATGACAACTATTCCTGCAGCAGTAATTATAGTGTTTTTTATAAATTTCCTTCTATCCATTGCTAACCTATTTTATTATAATAAAACATTAGAGCTACTATCAGTCAAGTAAAACTCATTTGTTTTATGCATATTAACAACATTAAAGCATTTATGATATAATAATTTTAACTACTATGAAAAAAATACTAACATCTTTATTACTTATATGTTTATCATCAACTTACGTATTTGCTTCAACAAAATACAAAGTGAATACAGGTGGAAAAGTAATATCTCCGACAGGAGCTATACAACAAAATTCAAATGTTGTAAAAAATTTGTACAATAATTATTATGCACCAAATTATATATCACAAAAAACAGCTACATTGAATTCAATAAGCACAATTGATATAGTTATGGATTACTCAGGAAGTATGTACTATTGGATTGAAGCCGCAAAAAATTATATGAACGCAATTGTTTCACAACTTCCTTCATCAACTAAAATCGGATTTAGAGTATTTGGTCATGATAGCGGAAATAATCCATATTCTCCTATAGTTAATATGGTTAAATCAATAAAAAAAGATAAAAACGGTAAATATAAAGTACAAACCAAAACATCTTCATATCTAGGAACAACATCCGGCTCTTGTTCTGCAACATCGACAATTGTACCTGTAATGCCTTATGATGCACAAAAGCTTATTGCCGGTATGAATTCTGTTTCAATAGGCGGATCTACACCTTTAACATTAGGATTAGAGCAAGCTGTTACATTTGATTTTGCCGGATTACCTACCAGTTATAAGAAAAAAATAATTTTGATAACTGATGGCGGAGAAAACTGCGGCGGAGATCCTTGTGCTTTTGCTAGAGCATTAGTTGCTAAAAGAAATGATATCATCATTGATGTTGTGCTTGTTTCTGCTGATTCTACTGAACTTAAATGCCTTGCAGATTATACACATGGAACTTTTTATAATACTGATGACATATCTAGTTTTGTAAATGTTTTACAAGAATCAATCCAAAATGCTCCTAAAACTGATTCGCAACCAGCTCAAAAATATGAATTCATTGGTAATTAATTATTTTAAACTGACTTCAAAATTACCGCCGTACATTTTTACATTTAAAGTCAATGTTTCATTTTTATATCCCTGTGGAGGAGGGTTAAAACTTGGATTTTGTATCATCGCTGAATAAACAACATCGTTAAGACTGTTATTATTCGATTGTATAGAAAATTTTCTATCAATTAAATTCCCTTTGTCATTGATTTTAAAACTAACCGCACAATTTCCATCACCTATTACACTTGCAAAGTCAATATTCGATGCGATTTTATTTCTTAATGCAATTTTATATGAAACCAATTCACGTTTTATCGCAGCTTCATCTATTACCGGTTTTTTCTCTGTTTCTGATAATTTAGGCGTTGTAAGCCGTTTCACTATCTTATCTTTTTGTTCTTGTGTCATAGTTGGTTTTGTAGTTTTCTGATTACTCACAGTATTAGGAGAAACCGTTGGCTCCACTTTAACTTTTTTTTGTTTTACCTGTTCGATAGGTTTAGATATATTTATAATTGATTTAATTATAGGCTTTTCTTCAGATTGTTTAGGAATTGCCTTGGTATTAACCCATAACTCGTCTATTGATGGAATTTCTACTTTTGTTTGTTTCTGAATATTTTCGGCAACTTCTACTGTTTTATCGCCTATATCTATAAATATTATCGATAATATAGAAAAAATTATACAGCTAGTAAATATTAACCATGATAATATATCTGATTTTCTATCAGATTTTTTTATACCGGTTTTTCGAACTCTGTTTTGTGGCCTATCAGTCTTATCTATAATCTCAATTTGTTCAAAAACATTATTTCCGCAATCACAATAATCCGGTTTTATATCATATTCGTGTCCACAATCAGTACATTTATACATATTTAATTCCTGTTCATAACTTTTTCAGTGTCACTGTAATCTTCCGGTGTACTAAATTTAGCTGTTTGAGATATCTTCCATCCGCCTTCAACAAGTGTACTATACCTGTTTGATCCTTTTGGGAAATTCAAAATATCATGTCCTTGATAACTTCTTATAACAGGAGCAATATATTGAATTGCATATGGTGTATATGCCGGTGACAGTGACCATGTTTGTACATTACTTATTTTACCATATTTGTCAACATTAAACGAAAATTTAAAAATCGTTCCCTCAGGAACTATTGGTAATTGAACATCCTGCATTATTTTATTTTGTAAATTTGATCGCCATTCATTCCATAATATAACTTCTTGCTGAGCTTTTTCTTCCTCAGTAATTGTCTGAGAAGGAGCTGATTCTACAACATTAGTTTGGAATTGTGTTAAAAAATTCGGAGTCGTTTCTTGTTTTATTGTTTTTTGAGTCGGCTTTTGAATGTCAGTTTTAGTTGTTGTTATTACATTCTTTTCAACTATTTCAGACTTAGGTGTTGTATAAGTTTTTACTTTATCTGTTTTATTTACAGCTTGATTTTTATTTATCTGTGTTGGAATATTTTTTTCTATCTCAACATCAGGTTCTTCTATAACAATTTCGTATGATGAATTATACACCATAAAAGGTTTGTGCATATTCGGTTGAAAAATACTTACACACAATGTAAAAATAATAACTATTGCAATTATTAAACTAAAAATAATTCTATACAAAATTAATCTCTATCCAATTTAGCTAACAATTCATCACAAGCGTAAATATCAAATTTTGTCTGACTTAGCATATAAGTTTCTGCAATCAATAATGCTGTCGGAACCATTGCTGCGACAGAACTTAAGAACATACCTCCTAAGTCACCGCCCATTTCTTGCATAAAATACGATATATTCATTGAAAATTCTATAAATATTATACACAAACCTATAATAAATGAACGCTGCATATCTGTATTAAGTTTTTTTATACCTTGTAACCCATATATTTCTACACCATGCTTAAAATAATTACTAAAGCCATCATTTTTCAAAACATTTGAGGCCTGTATTTTTTTATTACAGAAAAATGCATTAACAAAAGCAAAAAATGCAAATATTATCATAAAAGTTGCAAGTACTAAAAATACAGGAGAAAATCTTAACCCTGAAATTCTAATCCAACCTGCAGCTTCAGGGAAACACATTGCTAAAGTGTTTGAAACACCATATGCCAAAAATGGTGCCGTTAAAATACCCAAACAAATTTCTCCAACAGATTTTAATTGCAACATAAACAATTTGTCTTTTATGTTTCTAATCTTTGAATTACTTAAATTATTGATAAATCGTTCAATCCATTGCTGATATTCTTTTACAACAATTTCAAAATCTTCCCGATATTCATATTTGCTCAATTCTTTTGACAACTCTACCTTTGCACTTTTAAAATATCCGCATGCGGCAGCAAGCACAGCACATGTCCCCGTAAAAAATAGCGACATAAAAATTGCGAAAAATGTCATTGAACCCGGAGCCAAGTAATATAGTAAATTTATTAAATATATTGCAACATAAAATAACACTGATAAAACTATCATAATTTTTTCAGCGGCATTATTACTAAGTTCATCAAGTTTATTTTGTAAAAATAAATATACACCCTGTTTAGCTACCAATCCCACACCATAAATTATAACTGAATACATCAAAACTATTTTCATATTGACAGGCATTTGAATTATACTGCCGGCATCTTTTAATGATAGACCTGTCAAGTAATTCGCAACACCAAAAGCTAAAACTACAGATGCTATAAACAATGCGATATGCATTACAATGCCTGCTTTTGAATTCATTGAAAGTTTACTTCTTAAATCATTTATTGAATATGCAACTTGTTTTGTTATTGCAACTCTTGCTTCCTCTAGTTCAGCCTTTCTTCTTTCTATTTTTAGTCTTGCTGAAGCATTAACATCTTCGCCGTATAAATCTTTCAAATCCTGCTCTGTCAAATTTTCAGGTGTGACTTTAGTAGTTACAAACTCCTGCAGTACTTTTATACTTATAAATTCATCGGAATCTTTTACCATAATTTTACAGACTTTATCTATTTCCAAACGCTGAGGAAGCGGTTGTCCCTTGAATAAAAAATTGCTACAATTAAACTGGTTTAATAATACATATCTATTTGTATCTTTGTTATATTCAACTGTAAGCATAAAATCAAAACCCAAATCAAGTTTATAATCATATCCATCACGTGATGAGATATTTACAAGCTCTTTATTAGCAAAAGTTTTTTCGTTATTCTTTGTTATTATAGTAAAAGTCATTTATTTCTCCTATCTTCCGATTGCCTCTAAAAGTTTACGCTGAGATTTTGCAGCGGTTTGTTCATTTACCACAATTAATTTTTTTTCACCTAAAACAGGTGTTAATTTTGTTTTTACTAAATCTAATTTTTCAGGATGTGCATATGCAAATAACATTGAAATTTCAGGCACATATTTTTTTACATTTTCCACGTTTTCGGGTAACGTATCCCAATCAATTTGTTTTGAAATATCACCTTCATTTTCCAAATCACCTATGACAACAATAGAAGGTACATAACCTTCTTTTTTCATTGTCAAAGCGTGCTCAAATGCTTTTTTAAGAGCTTCTCCATATGCTGTACCATAATCTGATGTATCTAGTTTTGTAAATTCTTTTAAAGTATCATTAATTATTGAACCGTCAGTCGGAGCACCTTCATAAATCAAATAAGATTTTTCTGAAACTTTTAGTATCTTTATAACATCTTCAGGATCCAAAATTGAGCATATATTTCGCAAATATTTTATTTCTTCATTAAGTTTCTCTTGATTTGAGGCTGATGAATCTATAACAAATATCACTGCTGCCGGATGAAATTCATCTAATTCAATGTTTTTTAACGCTGAAAACAATAATTTTCCGATAACACTAATAATTAAAATTAAAAAACCTATAATTATCAATCGTTTATTCATAATACACCCTTTTAATAATTCAATATAACCTTAATATCCTCATCTATAACCACCTGAAGTTCGGTATAAGAAGGGATTTCTGCATCTACACCTTTTGCAGCAGCAGATGTCATAAGAGCAACACCGCCGGCAACACCTGCCCCTATTGCAGCACCTTTCCCTATATAATCACCTCCACCTAATAATGAAAGCAGTATTCCCGCAGCTGCACCTATAGCTGTAGCTGTTGCAACTTTTTTTATTGATGAACTTACTGCACCTTCGTTCGTCACATCAAAATCAATTTTTTGAGTTACCAAATTATATGTTTTTCCATCAGGAGTTACAAGTTTATTAAAATCAATTTCAACACCACCGTTTCTCATCCCTATACGTGCATGATCCGCTTTGGTTAAAGTCCCGTATAAAACACTGCCCTGAGGTGCAACTATTTGAGAGTCTACTAACCAGTTGTTTTTTAATATAGCAACTACATTATCACCTACACTTGCTGTTGCTGTATTAATAGCGTGCTGTAAATACACATCTAATACGGTACCTTTACCGACTTTTTGTACCGAACCATGCAGTACTTTAGGATTTGATAATGTTGTTCTTTGAGGAGTTATCCCGGGCTGTTCAAATGAATATGTCGTTTTTTCTCCATTTAAGACTTTTTGAGCTACACCGGCAAAATACTCTAAATGCGTTGCATTTTCATACTCTTCATATTCAATATTTTGTGATTTTAAACTTTTTAATAAAGCTTTATTAATTTTTTTGCCATCCTCTTCTATATAATAATACAGATTTTGAGCATTTGGCTGTAATATAATAACCACACGCTCTGCACTATTTTTATTTGATATTGCATAAAAAGGATTTTCTTTTTTAATAGTGTAATCTTTTTCGGATAATACTTGTTTTACAATATTAGAAACATTTTGCAGATTAGAATTTTTCAGGTAATAAACTTCTCCCGCTGCAAAACAAATATTTGAAGCGAACATATATATAAATACGAACATTAAAGCAAGTAACTTTTTCATTTCCTTACCTCTGTAGTAATACTTTTAATTGTTGTCATACTTCCATCATTATTAATTTTTATCAAATATTCTATAATATTAAGCTGGAACGGCTTATGCATTTTGGGTTGAATAAAGCAAAAAGTTATTGTCAATATACTTACAGCCGCAACTATTACTATTACACTAATTTTACCGTTCATATGCTGGATTATACAATAAAATTCATAAAATTTCCAGCAAATATTAACTTGGCATAAAAATTGTTACAAGCAGATACTATTTTATCTTTTTCAAAGAAGAAATGAAATTATTACTTACAATATCTCCATCAACTTTTGTTAGAAATACCTGGCAATCTTTTTCATCAGCATCGATTGGCGGTAATTGTTCAAGCTCAGAGGCATAATAATTTGCATCACTTCTACTGCTTAACGGAATTCTATTTGCCAGACTGTTTAGTGAAAAGTTACGCAGAACCCCGGCAAAGCCCTTATGTGCACTACTAAATTTGGTATATATTCTTAAAATAGCATCACCGGTCACAATATCATATCTTCCAATGATAAAACTACTTAGCTGCGGTGCTGAAGATTTTATTTTAAGCAGCTCTACAACATTATTTTTTAAATATAATTCACCGGTAATCTTATCAAAATTTCCTTCAGGAATATTTACCATATCTGATATAGCTGCCGGGCTTATCATTGCAATAGGATTTCTGAATACTGCCGCAAATTTTAAAATATATTCAATTAAGCCTATCTTTTGTATTGTACCATTTTGTACTAGAAATTTTATAGTCCCGTTAAGCTTCAATGAGTTATCCGTATTTAAGTCAATCAATCCGCTGGCTTTACCGGATATTTCACGTGGTAAATTAAGCAAAGAAGATGACATAACATCCGAATTTACATCTTTTATTCCTAAAGTGATATTATATTTATGTTTTTTTAAATCGCAAAATACTTTCACAGATGAAATACCATCTGCAATATCAAATCTGTTTGATTTTAATTCTAATATATTATCTTTATTTAAAGTTAAATTTGCTTTTAGGTTACCGAATTTAATATCTTTATATTTACCATCATCAAGACGTAATATACATCTTTCGATTATAAGATTGTTAACATCAAAAGCAACGGCATTTGTATCTTCCTCTTCATTGTAGTTTTCATAATCATATTCAACATTTTCAACAACTTTTTGCTGCTGCTGGACAGCGGCAGTATTCTGTTGATTAAATGATTTCATTACACGTTCTATATCAATTTTATCAATACCAAAATCAATATTTTTTATAACCACCGGAAACATAATTTTATTTGCTATTGTTCCGGAAAAATCGAATTTAGATCTTTTGTACCAGCCTTCAGATTTTATATGAATATTATTCTTATCTGTATAAAATTCTCCGCTTTTTATAAATACCCGCTGGGACGGAACTATTATCTTATCCGCGTTTAACTTGCCATCAATTACAGGATATTCACCATTATTAACCATTGCAAGATTGCCGTAAAATTTACCGCCTTTAAATAATTTTTGACCTATTAAAACATTTAAAAATTCACTTGGTAAAGGATTAGGAATAACAAAGCCTAAATCTTTTACAAAAGGTACTTGTTTTGAAAAATCAATATTACCGTTTAAAGATAATACAGGTTTAACTTTTACACCACGTACAAGTTCTGATGCAATATAATAACTTATATCTTTTATATTTAAAATATTATTTTCAAAATGCAAATCTGCTTTAACAGCTCTATCCCAACCTGTCGGAGTTAAAGATGCCCCGTCTACCAAAATATCTTCGCCTTTAGACAATTTTGACGCCCATACTACATCAATTTTATTATACAGTGATTTTATAATAACACTTGTACCCGCATTACCTATAATTTTAAACGGAAAACCAACCAGCTTAGATAAATATTTCTCTGCAAATTCATTTGTTGCAACTGTTTTTACAATAATTTCTGTATCACATGATTTTGTATAATCTTTTACTACACCATTAAGATCTATATGGTTTTCCCTGGTTGAACCATAATAACCTTTAAACCCATTTAACTTTATATCTTTTGATGTTAAAATGATTTGTCCTTTATCAACTGTTAATGGCAAATCAGCAACAGGAACGACTTTCAATGAAAGTTTATTCATGTCAATTGTGCCATTTAAATCATTTTTCGTAAGATTTAGGTCAAAATCAAAACTGCCTTTTATATCCTTAAAATAAGAAATGATTTCATTACCATTACTTATCAAAAGATTTGAGCCTACAATTGCTATAATATCATCTATACTAAAATTTTTAGATGAAAGATTTATATTCATGCCTGTTTTTCTTGAAGCATAAGCATTAATATGTACATCCGATTTGTTTACATTAAAAATACAATCTTTTACTAATAATTGTTTTTCTTTAATAATAACTTTATTTTTATCAGCAAGTGCAAAATAAAGTGTTTTATCTGCTTTTTTAATTGTTGTTACAAAATTAAAATGTACAAAACGTTCATATTTTTTTGTATTGTTAATGAATAATTTATCCGCATCAAGTTTTATATCTACATCAGGGTCAATATGATAAAGTATTGTACCTTTTTTTAGCCCTAAAATTGAATCGTAAAAATCTAATGTCCAACTTGATTTCTCTTGATTTTCAGGTTGCTCCTGCTGAGGTAATAATGCCATAAGCTTATTTACATCTGCAAAAATGTATTCCACAAAAAATTTATCTAAAATTATACTTTGTTTTATTATATCTTTCAAAGAAATTTGCGTATCAAGATTTTTTATTTCCAATAAATCAGCATTGTTCTTTGTAAGCTTAATTTCCTTTGCCTTAAATCCTATTGCCGGAGAAAAACCTGTTTTTAAAACAGGAGATTCTATATTCAAATCCGCATCAGTTATTTTCTTAACCTCTTTTTCTACAAAGTTTATAAATTTAGCACTAGATAAAACGTTTGGCAGAATTTTTATATATAAAAACGACAAAAGGCCTATAATTACTATTAATACGCTTAAAATACCAATTACTATTTTTTTATTCATCACATCTCCCTTAATAATAAAATTATAACATAATTAATTTTATGCTATTATATAGTTATGAAAAAGTTTTTAATTTTTTTAATATCAATAATTCTGATTCAAGGGTGTTCATATGCATTAACAGGTAACGTAACAGAAAATGTTACTGAAAATTTAAGTAATGCAAAAGTTTTTTCTCAAGATAATCTTTTTGGATTAAAAGATGCCAACGGAAATATTTTGATTAACCCAATATATAAAAAAATGATAAGAGTTGGAGAGTCATCATTTTTAGTTCAAAAGAAAAGCAAATTCGGACTTATAGATTATCATGGCAACATACTCGTCCCTATAAAATATACTCATGTTGAAAGGGTTCTCGGAAAATATTTAAAAATAGGACGTGGTAATAAATATGCGTTATATGATGAACATGGCAAAGAAATCTTACCTAGAGAATATTCCTCTATCGATTTATTGTTTGGAGGAATGTTTTTGACTTGCAAAAATTTTAGATACGGTATAGTAGACATGAATGGCAATACTATATTGGAAAATAAATTTGATGATATTTATATGCCAAAACCTAACATTTTGAGAATAAACTATAATGGTCAGTGGTATGAAATAGAACAATTAAAAGGAGAAACGTTCACGCTTCCACATGACATTCAAAATATAAAAGGTAATGAAAACTTTAAAATATCAGAATTAATTACTAATCCAGGAACTGCAACAGGTTATTCCGTTGTGACTTTTACTGATTATTTTCTGAAATTATTTTCTTCTATTTCACCTGCACATGAACAAACAATTGATGAATTAATGTTATCTCAAGGTGCTGAAACTGTTTCTATATTTATAAAATTGACTTGGCTTCCTAAATACCCGTTCAGTTATGCCAGAAACTACTTCAATACTGTCAGAACACCTAATAATGGACCTTTATCTGAAGTTAAATATGAGTTAAAAAGACAATTACAATAAAAGGAGTTATATATGAACAAAATTGAAATATACACCTCTCAAACTTGTCCTTATTGTATTAAGGCAAAAAAGCTTCTTAAATCTCTTGGTTTAGACTATAAAGAAACTGACGTAACTGATTCTTTTGAGGAAATGGCTGCTGATATACAAAAACGTTTTAATAAAAAAATTATGACAATTCCTCAAATTATAATTAATGACAAATATATAGGCGGATTTGACGATTTAAACGCTTTATACAAATCCGGTGAACTTAACGAATACTTAAATTAAACTACCTTATAAAATTTGTCATTATTTTATCCACAGGTTGAGGCTTAATACCTTTTTCTTTGCCTGCTTCGATACATTTTAACATCCATGCCATATTTCTACCTAAAACTTGCATAATTTGCATGCCTTCTTTATCCTGCATAACTTCATCAGGAGTATTACCATGTACCATATTCCAGTAATTTGACGAAATTACAGGCATTTGATTAATTGAAAAATGTTTAATAATTGCATCAATTGAAGCGGTTGTACCGGCACGTCTAGCAGAAACTATTGCCGCACCCGGCTTATATGTAAAAGCATCGCCTCCTGCATAAAACAATCTATCTAAAAACGAAAGTAACCTACCGCTTGGATGTGCAAAATACACAGGTGAGCCAAAAATAAAACCATCGGACTCTTTTGCTTTCTCTATAACTTCGTTTACAATATCATCATTAAAAACACACTTACCACCATTTGTTCTGCACCATCTACAACCGACACAATCACGAATAGGCTCTGAACCCAATTGTATAATTTCAGTTTCAATTTCTTCTGAATTTAAAATTTTAGCTATTTCATTTAATGCAGTATATGTACAACCATTTTTTCTATTACTGCCATTAATTAACAATACCTTCATAAATAACCTCCTTAAATTTGTTTTATCACTCTGCAAGGATTACCAACCGCAACGGTATTTGACGGAATACTTTTCGTGACAACACTTCCTGCCCCAATTACACAATTATCACCAATAGTAACATTTGGCATAACGCAAACATTTCCACCTATCCAAACATTATTACCAACAGTTATTGGTTTGGCAAATTCTTGTCCACTGTTTCTTGTTGCAGCATCTAATGGGTGTCCGGCTGTATAAAATCCACAATTTGGGCCTATAAAAACATTATCCCCAAATATTACCTTCGCACAGTCTAAAATTACTAGATTATGGTTTGAATAAAAATTTTCGCCAATCTCTATATTATACCCATAATCGCAATAGAATACCGGATTTATGTAAAATTTTCCTTTTACTTTGCCAAAAAGTTTACGAATAATCTCAGACATCTTTTCTAACTCTGTAAAAGGCAAGTTATTAAATTCATAACATAGTTGTTTACACCTAAGACGTTCATTAACAAGAATTTCGTCTTCAGAATTATAAAGCTCGCCTCTTATCATTTTTTCTCGTTCAATCATTCTTTTTTATCCTTTTTAGAAAAGAAATTTTTAATTTTACGAATTGTTTTTTGAAAAATATTTTCATTAGCAATTCTTTCAGCTTCGGCTTGAGCAGCCAGCAATTCTTCTAATGTTGCATTTGGATTGTTAACATCAGGAGGAGGCAGCGTCTCGACAAAATGTTCTGCATTTTCAATGTCACCGGAAGTTGCTAGCCACTTAAATGATTTTATCAAAGATAATGGTTTTGTGGTATCACCTTGAAGAACTACCTGAAAATTTGTTGTACTCATCTTATTAAAATCTTCTCTGAATTCAGGGATTGCGGCCATTTCTTCTTGTGTAACTTCTTCCGTGAATATTGAAAACATCTTTGCTGCCGCTACATTCAATCCAGGTGTAGCTTTTACCAAATTAACAGGATTTACAGCAGCAATGGGGCCCAACATATCAGCTATTTTTGACCCTAATCTTGCTCTAAGCTTCATATCTGCCTCATTGGTCAATAAATCCATATTACCTGAAATATTCATACACATCACAGGGCCTACAGAAGTAATAGGTGCAAGAGTAGCTATACCATCTTTAATTTTAATATGTCCGTTCAATATATAAAAATGTGATGTCTGTATTGACGTTAATGAATTAATTATACCGCCCAAAGCTGTTTGGAAAAATTCAGATTCTCTAATATTTTCGGCCAAAATAAGGTTTTCCAGTTTACCGAATGGTCCCAACTGTCCTTCTACTATTGCAAAATTAACATCTCCGTTTATACCTTTCATTTGTTCTTGTTGATTTTTAGCGGCTCCGTTAATCTGTAAATCAGTATTAAAAGACATAGTACCTGATAATGTATCTTTCATATTCATTAATTCATAAAATGTTCTTTCAACATTAAAATTTTGTCCGTTTAATTGTGCACCGATTAACATTGAAACCAAATTAGCAGATATTCTTCCTGTAACTGTTCCGCCTAAAGTGCTTGTATTCAGGTTATTCAAGAAAAATACATTATTGGCTAAAGATATATTCCCGTTAGTATTATTTAATAATATTGGAGTCGCTGAAATCCTTTTAAAATCAATTGTTCCGGATTTTAATAAAAGTGGTATATCAGCAGCTTTAGCAGAATTTTCTTTTGGTGACGGCATATATGCCATTGCTGCTTCATTCACTTTCATTAATTTTTCAACATCAATATTTTCTGATTTTACATCCAAATTATTTATAGTAAAAATTGACGACGGTTCTAGATTAGCATTACCTGTCATCTGTATATCTGAACCGTTTACAAACAAATCTTCTAATGACATATAAAGAGTTTTTGCAACGAATTTCAAACTCAAATTTTTCATTGTAATGAATAAATCAGGGATAGATAAATTCCAAATATTAAATTCACCACGGTATTTAGGAGATAATGCCTGTCCGAATATAAGCAAGTCACCGCCAAAATTGACTGTTGAATCTTTAAATGCACATATTTGCATTTTTAAATTTTCAGGTACATTTATTCTTATTTGGTTAATAAATGGCTTAGGAGTATCCAGTTTTGTAATTGTACCAGAAACTGTTGCTATGTCCTTGGCTCCTTCCAAATTCGCATCAAAATCATCTGTAAAAAGCGTCGGTACAGCTTTAGCATATAATCCTGTATTGCGAATATTTAACCTATTTCCTTTAAAATTAATTTTTGCCTGAATTATACTCTGTTGTTTTTTAATGGATTCAATATCAAAAGGAGTTATATAATTAAGATTATCGGATTTCATTTGGAATGTAAGATTTTGGCGTTTATCATTACCGTTTATAACTAACTTAAACGGTAAAACGCCTTTTGCAGCAATAAATTTTTCTAAATCTTTTCCTAAAATCTGCTTTACATCAATTGCATATATATCACCATTTGCAAGAATATTAATTGCAGGTTTTTTCATATATTCCAATATATTACCTGATATATTAATATTAGTGGATTTATTAACATTTACAGTCAAAGGTTCAATTGTAATATTTTCCTCATCAATAATTATTTTAAGATTTGGATTTGAAATAATAGAATTTGTATCTGTTAAAAATACTTTTAAATTCTCGTTAAAAATATTACCTGCAATATTTTTAAAATCACTATTAAATTCAGCAGTGAATTTTTCATTAACAAAAGTCATAGAATTATCTTTTGTCGCAATATTCAAATCTGTAAGAATAAGTTTCAAACTAGACACTGCTTTTTTAAGTTCACCTGAAATTTTAGCATCCAGGAATAAAGAACCTGAATTTACTTTATAAGAATGTTTCATATCAACAGGTGCAAAAGCCGCAAACAATCCCGGCAAAGGCAATTTTTCCGCATAAATAGAAATATCCGCTACAGATTTTTCATTAATTTTACCTTCCGCTTTTAATATTGAATTATTTACAAAAAGATGTGTGTCAACTAATTCCAAAGTTCTGTCTTTAAATAAGATATTTGCATTCGTATCCTTAAATAATAATCCTATTTTAGAATTAGAGATATTTCCATTCCTTATTATAATGCCACCGTTTGATTTCAACTTTTTAAAATTAGTCTTAATATTTGCGTTTGCTGCTATAAAACCTGCTCCTTTTACAAATTGTAAATCATTTTTAATTTGTAAAGTATCCATTAAAGCTTTTGTCAAAATTATTAAATCATTAAAATATATTTTTTTAGTATTAACATTAATATTTATTTTTGGGTGTCTGCTATAATTAACATTACCGTTTAACATAACATTTTGATTTTTAGCCACATAAAGATTCGTGTCTAAGTCTACAGAATTACCTTTAAATTTGGCTCTTAAATAACTTTCAGGCAATTGATAGCCTGATAAATTCATAGTAAGATTTTCAATGTCCCCAAATCCATGTAATATAATATTTCCACGTTTTGTAGCTCGCATTTTTAACTTAGCTGAAATATTTGCCTTTAAATCATAATTTCTATACATCAAAACAGGATTTACAAAATCCATATCGGCTCTATAATCGGGATCGTCTTCTTCGTCAAGTTCAGGAGCCGGAGGAATAAATGAATCGATATCAATATTTGCTTTTACTTTTACATCTTCATCGCTCAACAATATAGCATCGGTTTTAACTCTAAATGTTTTACCGTTATTGTATGCCGCAAAAAGATTATCCCCTTTAAATGCCAAAAAATGTTTTGAATTTAAATCATTTATTTTTACAGCATAGTTTGCAATATTGATATTAGGTACTTTAACTTTTATCCAGGCAGGGTTAAATTTCCTCTTAGGGGCTGCGGCAGTTTCTTGTTTACGTTTCTGCTCATTAATTATTGTTTCGACAATGTCCATTATTTTATATTGAGACCCGTCTTGTGCTATATCAATATTAATAGTCGGATTTTCAACAGAAACTTCTGAAACTCTTACCGTTAACAATAACAGATTAGGAAGTGAAATTTTTGCTTTTGCATTGTCTATAGTTACTAATTCTGAATTATCAGGAAGTTTAATATTTAATCCATTAATTTTAACACCCGCTTCTAATATTGGCGTTGTATATAAACTTATATCTTTAAAATCAATATTTAAATGAGCCTGTTCTGATGCTAATTTTTGAATATCAGATTTGTATACATTTAAATCAATTTTCTTCGGTAAAATAAATAAAAATGCTATATAAATAACTAATATAAGTACTAATATAATAATCCCTGAAATTTTTAAAAATTTATTCACAACATACTCCTTTTTATAAATTTTATAAAAGTATTATAATATAAAACTATTATGTATTTCTTTTTTTGTTAAATAAATTTTACTTATATTCTTTTAAATTCATTATGGACTTGTATATATACTGTAATTCCGCCAAATTCATATTTTCAATTTCTTTATTAATTTTTTCTTTTAAATGAGTTTTATTCGTCATATGGTCATAATTAAAAAGTTCACTTATCGGAACACCAAAAGCCTTTGAAAACTTTTCTAAATTATCATAATTTGTAAAATAATAACCCGTTTCAATCCTGCTAATAGTTTGATACTCAAGCCCAACTTTTTCTGCTAATTGTTCTTGTGTTAAATGATTGGCTATCCTAAGCTCCTTCATCCTTCTACCAAACATTATATTCCCTGACGGCATTATTAAATCTCCTTTTAATGATGGTATTTTAACAAGTTTAGATATTAAATAACATTTTACGTATATTTTAATCATGTTATAATAAGCATGCCGTATAATTAACAATTAAGATTAAAAGCAAATAAATACAGGAGGAAAAAATGGCAAAAGTATCAATAATCATACCAATTTATAACACAGAGCAATATTTAAAAGATTGTTTAGAAAGCGTTATAAATCAAACTTTACATGATTTGGAAATTATATGTATAAATGACGGTTCTACGGACAATTCAAGAAAAATTTTAGAAGAATATGCAGAAAAAGATTCCAGAATAAAAATTATAGATAAAGAAAACAGCGGTCAATCATCAGCAAGAAATATCGGTGTCAAAATGGCAACAGGTGATTTTATCGGCTTTATAGACAGTGATGACTGGATAGATTTAAACTTTTTTGAAAAGCTTTATGATGCCGCAATAAACTACAATGCCGATATAGCCTGTGCAAATTTAGTAAGAGTTTATAAGAATAAACAAAAATATTATTTAAAAAATAAAAGATACAAATGCAGTGAAAAACCAAGACTCAAATATGAATATGCAAAATTACCCGATAATTGTTATGTAATGAACAGGTTATATAACAGGACAAAACTTCAAAAATCAAACGTTGTGTTTGAAGAAGGAGTTATATTTGAAGATATAGAATACTCACATAAAATTATTTATTATATGGATAAATTAGTCACAGTACCTGATACAAAGTATTACTATCGATATAATCCATACTCCAGCGTAAATATAAAATCTGATAAATATAATAATGAATATAAAAATGCAATGAATAAGACCATAAAATTTATTCAAGAAAACAATATAATTTGGAGTCGGTTAAAAAAATTTCATTATTTCAAAAAAGAAAGCTATAACTTTTTGGGGCTTCCAATTTTCAAAATAGAATATCTAGGAGATTACAAAAAATATTTTGTATTCAATAGCAATATATTTACAAAAAAAGTAAACATTTGGGATAAAGGAGGAAATTCATGAGATTAAAACAAGAAACCTGCTCAGGCTGCGGAGCTTGCTATAATATCTGTCCGCAGAATGCAATAAAAATGGAAGAAAATTCAGAAGGATTCAAATATCCTGTCATAGACAAAACTTTATGCACTAATTGCGGGCTTTGCGGAAAAATTTGTTATACTGATAAGTTCAACAATAGCCCAAACCCTTCCTGTTATGCTTTTATGGCAAGTGATAAAATAAGACTAAAAAGTGCCTCCGGCGGAGTTTTTCCGGTTTTGGCATATCATTTTATAAATAACGGGGGATATGTTGCAGGTGCTGTTTGGGATAAAGATTGGAGCGTAAAGCATATTGTTTCAAACAGACCTGATGACATAGAAAAAATGCGGAGCTCCAAATATCTTCAAAGTGATATCGGCAAATGCTATAAAGAAATTAAATTGCTATTAGACAAAAATATAAATGTACTTTTTACCGGAACACCTTGTCAGGTCAGCGGCTTAAAATCATATTTACAAAAAGATTATAAAAATTTATTTTGTTTAGATCTAATTTGTCACGGTGTACCATCGGCAAAAGTCTTTCAGAAATATTTAAAAGAAAACTTTAACAATGTTGAATATATCAATTTTAGAGAAAAAATTTATACGGGCTGGGGAATAGACTTAAAAATAAAAGATAAGGATAAGACCTTTCGAGTTGACGATAGCGATTATTACAAACTATTTCTGAAAAATGCTATTCTCAGAGAATCCTGCTATAGCTGTGAATACAATAAATTTCCTCGTCAAGGGGATATAACAATAGGAGATTTTTGGGGCATTGATAAATATAAGAAAAAAATAGATGATAATTTAGGAACATCTGTGATTACCACAAACAATTCTAAAGGAGATAAGTTACTTAAAATTTTGAGCAAAAATGCAAAAATATTTAAAAAAGTTCCTATTAAATACGCAAAAAAAGGTAATAGAAATCTATGTTTACCAAGCACTGTACATAAAAATCGAGAAATGTTTTTTGAAAATTTAGATAAACTGTCAATTAATAAAAATAAAAGATTTGTACTTGATGATAAATGTGATTGTATGGTGCTAAACTTTTGGTATTCTGTAAATTATGGTGCAGCTTTGACCGGTTATGGCGTTATTTGTTTACTGGAAAAATTAGGTCTAAATGCAAAAACTATTAATTATGTTTCTGACAAAATAAATCCCGAAAAATTCATGGATACATTTTCATATAAATTTGGTAAAAAATATTTGAATCTAACTAGTCCATGTCAAAATTTTGATGATTTTATAAATTTAAACCAAAATTGTAAGAATTTTATAGTAGGCTCTGATCAGGTTTGGGCAGATTTTATTACCTGGTCACATCATACTAATGTAACAAAAAGCATATACTATTTAGATTTTGTAAAAGACAATGCTAGAAAACTTTCATATGCAGCAAGTTTCGGAGCATATAAATATGAAAGTTCAAATGAAGACAGGGCTATCTTCAAACATTTTATAAACCAATTTGATGCAATATCGGTCAGAGAATCTTTTGGGGAAAATATTCTGAAACATGAGTTTAATATAGACTCTACACAGCTCATAGACGGTGCCTTTAATATCCCTATGTCTAAATTAATTAAAATGACAAACGAATATCTTCCGACAGACGAAAAATATATAGCATATTTTTGCCTGCCATACTTCGATTTATCAAAGGCTGAAGATGATATTGCAGATAAAATAAGTCAAAAATTACAAATACCTTTAAAAAAGATTGCATTCGACAAAACTATGCCTGTTGAAAAATGGCTCTCATTAATTAAAAATGCAGAATTTGTAATAAGTGATTCTTACCATGCAATAGTATTTTCCATAATTTTTAACAGACCGTTTGTACAAATTATCCAGGCAAAATCCCAGGATAGATTTGATTCTTTATTTAATCTTCTAGAAATAGAGAATAATTCAATCGGAATATTTGAAAAAAATCTTGATTTTGATAAAATTTTCGTCAAAAGAGATTGGGAAAAGATTAATAAAATTATTGAACGTGAAACCAAACGTGCCGAAAATTGGATGAAAGAAGCTTTAAATACTCCGGTAAAAGATAAATCTTCTTTTCAAGCTTCAAACTTTATAATATCAAAGACCTTATTAGATAAAGAACAATTGGACGAAAAATTCTATATTTGTTTGAATAAAAATAAAATTATACGAAAATATTTAAAGTATAAGATTCTTTCTAAAATCCTAACCGGTAAAAAACGGCATTATTACGAAAATAAAAGAGTTAAATACAAACAATATATTAGAATTATTCGTCAAAATCTTTTAAGATAAAAAAAGAGCCTAAAAAATTAGGCTCGTTGGAATTAAGAATAGCTGGAAGTATGAAAAAGATTTAATTATATTAAACATCTTTTAACATAATTTCACAATTACCCACATGGCTAATAATTTTTACATATTAAATATTTATACATTCAGGGAATAGATATAATTTGAAAAAATTTTATAAAATATTGGTATGGAAAAATTTCTAAATATATTTAAACAAAAAAGATTTTGGCAGCAAATTTTTATACTATTTTTGCTTTTTTGTCTTTATGTAGGTTTTAAAATCCTTACAAATATTTATATAACAATACAATTTGATGAACTTGCACCATTTGAGTCAAACATGCCTGTTTACTATAAAGGATTCAAAGTGGGGCATGCAAGAAGCATCAAGCCCAGCAAGGATTTTAAGCATACACTTGTAAATGTCGTTATAAATTACAAAGATTTACGTTTACCCAAAAACACAACGGCTCTTGTCAAAAAAATAAATAAAGGAGAAAAAGAAGGTGATTTTGATTATATTGAACTGGAATATCCTGATTCTCCTTCAATTTCTTATCTGAAAACAGGATCTTTAATAAAGGGGAGAACCTCATTAAGCTGGGATACATTAATTTCACAGCAGGCCGACAAAGGTAAACTCGATGACATAAGCAAAAGTATTGATGAATTACTAGCAAGCCTTAAAGATACAAGTGATTCTTTGAATACTATTTTTACAACAATTAATGAAATATTAGTAGAAAATAGACCAAATCTTTTAAATTCATCATCAAGTCTTTCCAAAACCACTGCCAATCTGCAAGAGGTTTCATATAAAATGAACAATTCCTTATCACAAAACAGACTTGATAATACGACTTCAGGATTTGAAGGTTCCTCACAAAATATTGATGAAGCGACCAAAAATCTAAAAGAAGTCAGTGAAAATATTAATCAAATGATGCCTTATATTGATGCCACAATTGTTGATGTCAATACAACAATGTGTAATGTAACACAAATTTCTCAGGGGATTTTAGAAACTCTACAAAAACGTATGGGCCTTATGAGACTTTTTGTAGGTCAGCCTGTTAAAAAGAAAAAATGTTGTCCATAAGTTTTTATGATATGCTAAAGCTATGGAAATTTTATTTAACCCTGTTATTATATCTGTAGTTTTACTATGCATACTATGTCTTGCTAAAATAAATGTATTATTGGCTCTTATGATATCGTCAATAGCAGCAGGACTCGTTGCTCATATGTCATTAACAGATATAATGACAACTTTTATTAACGGAATGGGCGGCAACTCTGAAACTGCATTAAGCTATATTTTACTTGGGGCATTTGCAGCCTCAATGACTCACACAGGACTTGCTCCATTGTTAGCTCAAAAAATTTCTTCAATAATAAAATCTAATAAATATCTTCTTTTAGGAATTATAACTTTAATAGCCATTTGCTCGCAAAACATTATACCTGTACACATCGCATTTATTCCTATAGTTATTCCTCCGTTATTACACCTTATGGATAGACTAAAACTTGATAGAAGAGCTGTTGCATGTGCACTTGCTTACGGCCTAAAAACACCATATATAGTTATTCCTGCCGGATTTGGCTTAATATTCCAGGGACTTTTGGCTGATAATATAACGCAAAATGGAATAAATATTCCTAAATCAGATGTTTGGCACTACACCTGGTTTTTAGGAATTGCAATGACTATAGGATTATTAATATCAATTTTTATTTCTTATAGAAAGTCAAGAGAATATGTTGATATAAATTTATCGGTATCAGATTCAATAGAATGTAAAAAATTCAATAAAAATCATTATATAACTATTTTTGCAGCACTAATGACATTAATAATCCAATTACTAACAAATTCTTTACCATTAGGAGCGTTGGTAGGTCTAGGAATTATATTCGGTACAAAAGCCATTGACCATGACAAAATGGATAAATTAATTAATGAAGGTATCGGAATGATGGGATATGTTGCATTTGTAATGCTTGTTGCCGCCGGCTTTGCTATGGTATTGAAGACAACAGGAGCAGTTGATAGTCTTGTCAATTCAATGTTGCCATTAATGGCAGGTAATAAAATTATTGCCGCAAGTATTATGCTTTTTGTTGGATTATTCATAACAATGGGAATAGGTACATCTTTTGGAACAATACCAATATTAGCAGTATTATACGTACCTGTGTGCGTAAATTTAGGATTCAGCGTTGCTGCAACAATTATTGTAATAGCTGCTGCGGCAGCATTAGGAGATGCAGGCTCCCCTGCATCGGATACCACACTCGGACCAACCTCAGGATTAAATGCTGACGGACAGCATAATCATATCTGGGATACATGTATCCCTACTTTTTTACATTACAATATACCTTTAATACTATTTGCTATATTAGCAGTTATAATATTTTAACAATTATTAATTTTAAAAAACTTTTAAATAAATTATATAAAAATTTATGCTATAATTAAAAAATAAAGGAGTATAAATATGTTAGAAAAATTTGAAAAATATCAATTAGTTTTATTAGCATTAATTTTAGCATTTGGGCTATTTTTTGCAACAAAATATGCTGTAAATACTTTGTCAAAAGACGGAATTACAGTTACAGGGTCCGCTTATGAAATAGTAAAATCAGATTCCGGACGCTTATCAATTGATATAAATATACAGGCAAAAACAAAAGCTGCTGCATATCAAATTATGAAAAAACAACTTCCTTTAGTTACCAAATATATAACTGAAAAAGGAATTCCAGCCGAAAATATAGAAATTAAAAACTATAATGGTTATTATTCATATAAATATAATCAGTCTACAGGTAATTATACTAATGAAGTCGATTATTTTAAACTATTACAACCAATGGAAATAACATCAAATGATGTAAATAAAATAAAAGAAATTTCTTTAGATATACAAAGCTTATTAGATCAAGGTATTGATATAAACATAAGACAAACCGCTTACTATTATTCAAAACTATCAGATTTAAAAGTAAAACTATTAGAAGCAGCAACTGACGATGCCAAACAACGTGCAGCTGCAATGTTAAAGGCAACAAATAACAAAGTAGGCAACATACAGTCTGTTAAAATGGGTGTATTCCAAATAACTGAAGTAGACTCTACAAGTGTTTCAGATATGGGAATAAATGACACATCAACCATAGATAAAAAAGTTACGGCTGTCGCAAATGTAGTTTTTAAAATTAAATAATGAGGGAAATATGAAAAAATATTTATTAATAATAACTTTATCATTATTTATTTCACAAGCAGCAAATGCATATCCCGCTCCTGATCTTACGACAGGTGGTATGCCTTTCCAACTAATACAACAACAAAACTTTCAAAAAATGGAAATAGATAATTTTAGACGATTTAATGATGCTTATGATAATCCAGTAGAAGATAGAATGGAAGATCCAGCTCAAATTCAGGCAGAGTTTCAAAAAATAAATAATATGAAACAACCGCCAAAAATTGAATTGGGACAGACAAAACAAAAATCCGACATGGAACTTAAAGAAAATGACGGGCATATTCATATAAAACACATTGAATACTAATACATTTGGCAATACCATTTTATTTTAAATATGTTAAATTTAAATCAAAAGGAGAAAAATATGTCATTATTTTTAAGATGGTTATGCTACGCATTAGCAATAATTTTTGTGTCATGGATTATACCAGGAATTGAGGTATCCAGTTTTCTAAATGCCATGTTGGCTGTAATAATAATTGCATTAATTAATACGTTCATAAAACCTTTAATACAAATTATAACTTTACCGGTAAATATATTAACTTTAGGTTTGTTTAGCTTGGTAATAAATGCACTATTATTAATGCTTGCCGGGTATTTAACACCAGGATTTGAGGTAGAGGGCTTTTTAAGTGCATTATTTGGTTCTATATTAATGTCACTATTTACGTTAGGTATAAGTCGAATTTAATACTTTATTAGCAAAAAAAAATTTGTTTAAGGTTTATATTGTAACTAGAGGACAATATGATACCAAAAATTAACAATTACAGCCCGAGTTTTAAGGCTGCACAAATAAATATAATCGCAACATCTGATAATCATGGTAATGTTCATAGCATGCCATTATTAATGGAAACAATAAAAAACAACCAAAAAGATATATTTATAAAATCAGAGGATAAAAGTACCCTAAATATTTTTGCAATAAATGGAGATTTTTTTATAAATCCATCAAAGAAAGGGTATTTAACAAAACCTGATTTAACAAACGGAGATATACAACACCAATTTTTAAAACGTATTATAAAATACGTCAATGAACAAGCAGGGAAAAATTCTAACTTTGATACCGTATTTAATATAGGTAATCACGATTTAGATGGCGGAGATAAATTTTTATACAAAGTCATTAAAAATACTGATATGAAAACGCTAGTTACTAATGTAGATATAAAGAATTCTCCTGGTATTCAAAAAATTATTGATAAAAACCCAAATGTAGTTACTTCATTGACTTATGAAATCCCTGACGATAAAAATCCTGAACTAAAACATAAAGTACTATTTTTAGGAGTTACAATTCCTAGTATGCAATTTTATAACCCTGGATTATTAAAGGAAATGACATTTTTTGATAATTGCAAGAAAAAAGATGCTGATTTAACAAAAGAAAATTTAACAAATACTATAAAAGCAATAAAAAAAGAAATAAAAAAATTTAAAAACGAAAATCCGAAAGGTGTTGTTGTATTAATGGCACATACCGGTGGCAATATATCAAAAATGATTATAGATAAAGTTCCACGCATAGATATAGTACTTAATGGACACGACCATAAAAATATAACAACAATTAAAGGCAAATCAACGATTAATTCTCTTGGTAAAGATAATGAAATAATAAAAGCACTGAATATAAAATTTAATGATAATGGTGATTTAGAAAGTACCGATGTAAACACATTGTACAGCAAAACCACGGTAAGAGATAATTTGACTATAAATCCAATACAAATCTTTCTAGAAGAAAGTTTTAATGAAGATATGAAACCGATAATAAGTCTTACTGATATAACCGGACAAAAAATCGAACTAGATTATGGAGAAATTATCAGATATCAAAATAGTTATTTAGCGAATTTTCTCACAAGTGCGGTAAAACTAAGTTTAAGCAAGCTATGCAAAGATCCAAATGTAATTGTTGGCATACAATCATCAATAATCAGAGGTGGTTTAAAAGATGGTTCAAACAATTTGGATATAATGAAAATTTTTGATGGAGTTAGCGAAGATTTATCTAATATTCAAATCGGAACAGTTGAAGGATATGAACTTGCAGGTTTAGTTATAGAAAATATAAAAGATAACTTGAGAGCACCTAAAAGAAACACTATTATTCAATGGTCAGACATACAAGTAAACAGAACATTAATTTCTGAAATTTTATCAGGGAAATCAAATAAAGACCTTATTGATGCTATAAAAATAAGAGATGTTGAAACAAATGATTACCAGCCTCTAGATTTAAAAAAGAAATATAAAATCGCCATAGGAGAAAAATATTTACTAAAAGATGATATTCTATGGGCATCAAAAATCCGTGACAGATTTAAGCCGCTAAACAAAACATATGACCAACTTCTTAGAAGTTATTTGGCATCAGATGACGTAAATTACCAACTAAAGGTCACGCAGAAATCTTTAGAACAAAGAATTCTTTAACCTATTTCCGGAACTTTATAATCAGATTTAGGCATATTATTTTCATCTCTAGTTATTGGTTTTTTAATAACCGGTTTTGAAACAGGTGTGATTTGTTTAGGAGCTATTTTTTCTATAGGAGGGGTTATATGAACAGGTGTATTCTGTTCTTCAATTACTGCATTGTTAAAATGTATAAATACTACATATAATGCAATAAGTAAAATAAGACTTATAAATACACCAACAAATTTAATTATAATTTTTAATTTATTATTCATGCTACTTACCTAAAATTGTCGAAGGAGGGACTTGAACCCTCACGAATTACTTCATACGCACCTGAAACGCACGTGTCTACCATTCCACCACTCCGACTTTTAATATTATTATAATACAAAAAAATTAACCAACAAGATAAATTATTATATATTGACAATTTTTTTTATTATGTTAAACTTACAAAACAAAGGGTAAATTTATATGCAAAACTTAAATTTAAATGCTAAATCATGGTGGCACCTGTCAAACGAGACAGGACATTTAAGTTGGCAATAATCTGATAATATTATTTATTCTTAAATGACCTGTCAACAGGTCATTTTTTGTTATCAGATTATATAAAGGAAATTCCATGAATAATATAACAACAAATATAGGATTAAAAACCGCAAGCAAAATTATTTCAATACAAGAATCCGGACTTTCAAACATAAGATTTATACAGGACACAGCCACAGGGCTTGTTCCGAAAGCTGTATTTGCAAGAAGTAAAGCGGATTTAGGCGAAAATACATTTCTTGAGCTTTCAGAATCCGCTTTAGTTTACTATTGTCCTGCTATTTTAGGGAAAGGATTTAAAAATATTTATTCAAAACATCTGCCAAAAGAATTACAAAAAAATATCTCTATACCGGCAGTAAATCTTACAAAAAATACTAAAATTCTTATGCCCGTTAAAGCCGCAATTGCTCTCGGGGCATTCGCAATTCCTTTGGTTGAATTTACATTAAATTATATTAAAAATCTTATGACACTAAAAGTATTTAAACAAGGAAGTTTCGAAAATATTGCAAATCTAGACTCAAAAAATATACAAGACGAAAATCTTAATTCCAAAATAGAAAAAAATGCCAAAAAAAATATTCTAAAAGCAATTTCAATATATGCAGGATGCTTAAGCCTGGGAACATTACTTATTAAAAAAGGTAATAAATCAAAAATACTCCAAAACATTTCTGAATTAATACTTAAGCCGGGAACAAAACTTTTTAACAATAAGAAAAAAGCCGATTTTGTTAATAAATATTTTAGTTTGGATTTTGCCGAAAATAACGGAAAAATGGTATTAAGTAAAGGACAGCTAACATCATGTGTTTTGGTCGGTGGAGCAGGTTACTTCGGGGCAGCAAAAGACAGAGGAAAACAAAATTTTTTAGAAACACTCTTCCGCTTTCCTATAGTTGGATTTTATATTATTTGCGGTAATGAATTATTAGAAAAAGGATTTCGCAAAATTCTTTACAAAAACGGAAAATGTAAAAATTTAATTAATAATAAATTAGAAGTTCCTAAATTAAATGAATTAGCCAATATTGCTAAAAATAAAGATGGTAATTTCGATCAAATTTATAAAAAATTATTAAAACAAAAATGTATGATTGCAGGCATTCCTCTATTATTTGGAATTGGCATCATGGGATTTTTTATTGCCGGTACATCAAACTTATTTACTAAATACAGATACAACAAAGCTATAAACAAATGTTAATTTTATATATCTTATAAATTTCATCTATTAAAAATACTTGACAATAATTAGATATCTAACTATAATAAAAATATGAAACAGGCACAATCATTAATATCTAAAATACACGAAAAGGGCAATCGTTTTATAATAGAACAGCTAAAAATCAATGGTATAGTAGATCTTGTGCCAAGTCATGGTGATATTCTTGCACTGTTATACTATGAAGGCAAATCAACAATGAAAGATATTGCAGAAAAAATTCACCGGACAAAACCAACGGTGACAGTTTTGGTCGATAAACTTGAAAAATTAGGTTTTGTAAAACGTGAAAAATCAGTGATTGATAATAGGATAACTTACATTGAACTTACACAAAAAGCTGAAGAATTTAAGCCTATATTTGAAAAAATTTCTAAAGATTTAAATGAATTATTGTATAAAAATTTAACAGAAGAAGAAGCAAGAATATTAGATAAATTATTAAGAAAAATGCTATAATTTTTTTAGCAAAATAGTTAGATATCGAATTAAGGAGGTAATTATGAAAAATTACAAAAAAGCAGAACTAGGAAAAATTAGCAATTTAATCAATTTAGAAAACGGAAAAGCATTTTTACACGACGCACTGGAACTGACAAGTTGTGAAATTTCAGTAAATACTGTGCCAAAAGGTTTTAAAGTACCTTTTAATCATAAGCACAAACAAAATGAAGAGATATATATAGTACTAAAAGGGGAAGGCGTAATTACTGTAGATGGAGAATCTTTAATGATTAAAGAAGGATCTGCAGTAAAAATTTTACCCGAAGCATCAAGAACTATTGAAAATACAGGAGATAATGAATTTGAATTTATTTGTATACAGGCAAAAGCAAACTCCCTTGAACAGCATGGTCTTGGTGATGCTGAAATTTGCTAATGTTTCGGGCATTCTTTGCTCTTACTTAAATATATAAGAATCTCCCTTATAAAAATATAACATCATAATTTATTGACCATAAGTCATTGACTTATGGTCAATAATGTTATATAATAAAAATAAAGGGAATTAAAAAATGAACAAAAGGCAGCAATCAGCAAAAGAAACAAAAAGAAAACTAATAACAGCCGGTCTTGAACTAATGAAAGAACAAGGATTTGATGCAATAAATGTTGAAGATATTACCCGAAAAGCAAGAGTTGCAAAAGGGACTTTTTATACATATTTCAAAAGGAAAGAAGATATAGTTTTAGATATAAGCCGAGTCCCATTCAGCGAAATAAGGGAAGAGATGGAAAAGATGAAAGAATTAGAGATAATAGAAAAGTTATCATATTATTTTCATCGTTTTATGGAATGTGTTGAATCTTGCGGCATAAATGTTTGCAGACAATGGACAAGGGACGTTTTAGATCCAAATAAGGTTCCTGATAATAAAGACGGACAAAAATGGTCATATGATTTTGGAATGTTAAAAGAAATACTTAACAATGCAATAGAAAAAGGAGAACTAAAAAAAGAAACCCCTGTGGAACTTTTAACGCATATATTAATTAGTCAATTATATGGAATGATGACCTGTTGGTGCATGTCAGATGGTAAATTTGAGCCATTAGAATGGACTAAAAAGTTTTGTAATGCACAGCTTAATCTAATATTTAGCCCTTATATTAAAAAAGAAAGGATAAAATTATGGAATACAGAAAACTAAGAGATATTGAGGTATCAGCCGTTGGTATGGGATGTATGGGATTTAGCCACGGTTATGGAGCTATTCCGCCGGAGGAAGAATCAATAAGGTTAATTCACAAAGCCTATGATTTAGGCTGTACATTATTTGATACAGCAGAAGCATATGGACCATTTATAAATGAAGAATTGGTCGGCAAGGCAGTAAAATCATTTAGAGATAAAATAATTTTAACGACAAAATTTGTGCCGGTATTTCAACCAGGACAAGAAATT
>CALUSG010000045.1 GCA_944323365.1 Candidatus Gastranaerophilales bacterium | reverse complement strand
ATCGAAAAGAACACCGAATCCACCTTCAAAACTTTTGGTTAATTGTTCTTATAATATATTTTTTAACGGACTTTGTCCGAAAAAACTTTCCCCTTTTCCTTGGCGGCCTTTTCGGTCGTTTTTTTTTTGTTAAATTATATAAATAAGTTTGACATGATTAAACTTTTACTGTCATAATAGCTGTAAGGGCAGGATAATGTATATTAAACAGCTTGAAATAGATAATTTTAAATCATTTGCCAATAAATCGGAAATCCCGCTGTTAAAAGGCTTTACTACAATATCAGGACCAAACGGTTCAGGTAAAAGTAATATAATAGACAGCGTACTTTTTGCACTCGGGCTAGCGAATGCCGGTGAGCTGCGTGCTGAAAATTTATCACATTTTATATCAACATATACAAAACGGAACGAGGCATTTGTTAAAGTAACGTTTGGTGATATGGAAGGCGGACGTGACCTGAGTATTGCTAGAAAAATAAGGAAATCAACTCAGGGATATGCAAGTACATATTATCTGAACGACAGCGTTACAACATTGTCCAACATACATGCGGTACTCGAAAAATATAATGTAACTCCAAATAGCTATAATGTAATGATGCAAGGTGATGTTATGGGCATTACAAATTGTTCGCCGAGACAACGCCGAAAAATTATTGATGAAATTGCAGGTATAGCAGATTTTGACCGCCGTATAGAACAAGCAACAAACGAACTTACAACCGTTGAGCAAAGAGTTGAAAGATCGTCAGTTATTCTAAATGAAGTTGATATACGGCTTGACCAGTTAAAAGAGGAACGTGAAGTTGCTTTAAAATATCAAAAATTACGTGAAGAAAAAACTTCATTGGAAAGTCAGATTAACACGGTACGTTTTTTTGATATAAAACGTAATTTAGAAAAAGCACATGAAAATATTTTAGAATTTAGTAAAAAAAAGAAAGAAGAAGAGCTTAAGAGCAAAGATTTAGATGAGCGTTTAAATTTAATAAAGGAAAAATATAAAGAAATTTCCGAAAAGTTAAAAGAAGAAGGCGAATCTCAACAGATTAACCTTAAAAAACAAGAAGAAGAAATTAAAGGCGAAATAGACAGGAAAAATAACGCAACAATTTATGCTGATAAACAAATTCATGACGGCCTAAGGTCAATTGAAAATGCCAAAAACGGTATAGAAACATTTAATAAAAAAATAGAAGATTTTAAACTTAAAATTAATCTTAAAAATGATGAAATAAAACTTATAGAAAAAAATATTGCCGAAAAAAATGAAGAATTAAAGAAAATATTAGAAGATATGACCGGATTGAACGCAACAGCGGATCAACATATAGAACGTCGGAATAATTTAAGGAAAGAACTAGAAACACTTCAAGATAAAGAAAATAATCTGATAAAAGACAGACTTCCTTTAGAAAATGAGTTAAAGATACTTCAAAAAGAGATGGAGGAAGCAAAAACAAAACTTGCCGAACTTGAAGATATGAAAAATAACTTCAGTGAAAATCAGACATTGAAAAAAACATTAACTGAACAACTTGAAAAAGAGCTTCAAGATTTTAAAATAATCCAGCAAAACGCACTACACGATTTGGATACAACGAAAAATGAAATAAATGATTTAAATTACAATATTCAAATGTCCTACAGAAAAATTTCATCAATGGAAGCTAAAAAACAAGCGTTTGAAGATGCAAATTTTGGGCGAGCAATAGATACTATTATGGGAGCGAAATTAAAAGGAGTTCATGCACCTTTAGTAAAGCTCGGTACAGTAGACAAAGAATATTCAACCGCAATGGAAGTTGCATTTGGCGGGCGTATGGCACACATAGTTGTAGACGATGAGCATGTGGCATCCGTTGCAATAGAACTGTTAAAATCGTCAAATGCAGGAAGAGCTACATTTATTCCGTTAAATAAAGTTCAAAAAGCCCCGTCACGTTTACAATTACCAAAAGAACGAGGCGTTGTTGATTTTGCAATAAATCTTGTTGATTTTGATGACAGATATATAAATGCATTTTTCTATGCCGTAGGCGATACACTGGTTGTTGAAGATATGGAATGTGCCAAAAAGCTTATCGGGAAATACCGTATGGTAACTTTACAAGGTGAGCTTTTTGAAAAATCAGGTTCTATAACCGGTGGAACCGTCAGAAAATCCGGCCTTAGCTTTAGTCAAAATGATGATGTTGAGCTCGAAAACTATAAAATTCGTTTAAACGATATGGAAAAGCGACTTGCAACACTTGAAAATAAAAAATCTGATTTAGAACATAAATTAGATACAGTCCGCACAAGTTATACAGAAGCTCTCTCTGAGTTCAGTAAAGCTAAAATTGAGCTTGAAAATATGAATAAAAATTATGAACAAAGCGAGAACATAATTAAAGAAAAGTCGGATTTTATAAAAATTACTGCTCCGAAAATTAATGACTTGATCAAAAAACTCGACAACTTTGAAGAAAAACACGTATCAATTTTAGATAGTATATCTCACGTACAATCTGAAATTGAAGAAGTTGAAAAACTTATTAATGATAAGGATTTAAAAGATTTAAAAGAAAAAACTGAAGGCGTGGAATTTGAAATTAAACGTTTACAAACAAATTTAATGAATGCCAATAATGATATTAACGAGTTAAACAGACAAATAGCTTTCCACGTAAATCTTATTGATACAAAAAATGAAGAAATAACAGCAATTGAAAAAAATAATAAAAAACTTGAAGAAGATAAACATCAATATAAAACAGATATAGAAAAATTAAATGAAAAATTAGAAAAATTACATGAACAAATCGCTTTAATTGAAGAAAAATTAGGTAATTTGCTAAAAGAACGAGATGAAATTAATACAGATATAATCGAGCTTGAGAAGCAAAAACATATAAAAACTACCGATATAGAACGTATAGCAGAACAAATAGAGTCATTTAAAGCTCGCCGTCGTGAACTTGAACCTCAAATGGAAACCGCACGTGAAGAACTTGAAAATGCAGGTGTTGAAATTAATAAACTTGAGCCAGTAAACATATCTATTGATGAAATTACCGCTAAAATACAGCGTTTGGAACGTCGTATGACAGAACTCGGAGATGTTAATATGCGTGCACTCGCCGCATATGAAGAAGTTTTATCCCGTCAGGAAGAATTAAAACTTCAAATTGAAACACTTTCCAAAGAACGAAAAGAAATACTGGACAGAATGCAAGGCTACGAACAGCTAAAAAAAGAAACATTTATGAAAACATATAACAACATAAATGAAAATTTTAAAGACGTATTTCATCAACTGTCTGAAGGTGAAGGCGAATTGAAGCTTGAAAATCCTGATGATCCTTTATCCGGCGGATTAACAATCGAAGCTCAGCCTCGTGATAAAAAATTACAAAGACTGGAAAGTATGTCCGGCGGTGAAAAATCACTAACAGCACTCGCATTTGTTTTTGCAATACAAAGATATATGCCCGCACCATTTTATGCGTTTGATGAAGTAGATGCAAGTCTTGACACAATGAACGTAGAACGTATCGCTCATATGGTGCAGAACCAATCAAAAAATACGCAATTTATAGTAGTTAGTCACAGAAAACCTATGATAGAATCAGCTAATAGAACTATTGGTGTGACTCAAAAAGAAAAAGGTATAACTCGTGTTACGGGGATAAAATTAAGAGATGAATGAAGTAATAAATTATGACATAAACAGTGAAAATTTACCTGAATTAGTCCAAAACAATGAAGATGAAGGCATTGGCATTCTTGTTTCAATGGCAAAATCAGGTAAAATAGATCCGTGGAATGTTGATATTATCGATGTAACCGATAAATATCTTGCACATATTTGTCAAATGAAATCTCAAAATTTAAGGTTAACAGGTAGAACGTTTTTATTTGCGGCTGTGCTTTTAAAATTAAAATCAAATGTTCTAGAAGGAAATGATATTTTACAAATAGGAGAGCCGGACTATACCGAAGGCTTGGAATATGGTGATGACGGATTTATAGTTGAATATCCCGAAGAATTTACTCCTACCAGCAATGTGGTATCAATTGATGAAGTTTTGCAAAGAAGAACAAGCGTCCGTTTAAACAGAAATAGAGTTGTTACACTTCGTGATTTGATTAGACAGTTGCAATTTTATGAAAAATTAGAAAAAAAACAATCACTTCAACACGCCCATGAAAGAGCTAAACGACGTGTACAATCTTATTCAAGATTAACTCCTGACGATATCATTAATTTAGCACATGAAGAATACATTGAAGATTGTGTTATCAAATTAAAAGAAAATTTGGAGCAAATATTTTCACACGAAGACAAAATTGAATTAAATGAATTAACACTGCTCGGTATGGATAAAATTAGTGCATATATAGCTCTGTTATTTTTAACAGCTGAAACAGATTATGATTTAAAACAAGATAAATTCTATTCGGATTTGTATGTAGTACGAGGTGAACATGCTCAAATCTAGGATAGAAGCAGTACTTTTCACAACAGCAAAAGCTTTAACGGCAAAAGAGATAGCTGAAATTTTAGAAACTGATACCGAAACAGTTGAAGAAGCATTATTAGATCTTATTATGGATTATTCTGCCCGTGACGGTGCTTTGGAAATTGATGATGAAAACGGCTACATATTACAAGTTAAAGAAGAACACATGGATATAGTTGAAAAACTTTGTCCTGTTGAACTTAAGCCGTCTGTTTTGAGGACACTTTCAGTTATCGCAATAAAAGAACCGATAAGACAAACTGAATTAAAAGAAATGCGTGGGTCTAATGCTTATGAACACGTCCAGGAGCTTTTAGATAAAGGCCTCATTTCAAGAACAAAAGATAAAAACGGCAGAAGTTATAATCTGAAAACAACACCTAAATTTGCTGAATACTTTAAATTAAAAGGCGATACTAAAGCTCTTGCAAAGATGCTTGAAAAAAGGATTCCAGATGAAAATTAAAAATATTATAGCATTACTCGCAGTTTTTACTGTAGCTTACTGGCTGACTTGTTATTATACGCCTAAATTTTATTATTCAAAAGCTCAAACAGCATTTGAAAAACAAGATTATATGACAGCTTCTGAATATTTAAGAAAAGCTTTATTATTAAAGCCTGATAACCTTGATTACAGATATTTTTATGTAGATTCGCTTTCAAAATTAAAGCCAACATATAAAATCCAAAAAATTATTTACAAATATTCTAAAGGTGATGACGGAGCAGCAATTCTTGCTCAAGAAAAAATTAATGACTGGAAACATTATATTCACCAAAATATCGGAAATAATTATATTGAACAAGCACCTTTAGACAGCAATATAATCCGATGGAATAAAAATTCATTTCCTCTAAAAGTGTTTATTAACGAAAATAATTTTTCATCAGTACCTGAATATTACGAAACCGCCGTAAAAAGAGCATTTGACCAATGGGATAATTCAATTGATTTTATAGACTTTGAATACAATACAGACCAATCAAAAGCTCAAATTGAAATATTATTGGAAAAATTACCTGATAATGTTTGTGATAAAAATGGGATATGCAAATATGTAGTCGGTTATACTTCCCCTACAATAAGCGGAAAATCGCTAAAAAAAATGACTATAACATTATATGATAAAACTCCAAAAGGTGATTATTTTTCTGATAAAGAAATTTATAATACTATTTTGCACGAAATCGGGCATGCACTGGGGATTATGGGACATAGTTACAGTACGGACGATTTAATGTATATGCAGGCTCAAAATTCAAACAGCTTTTTTATCCAATACAAAGAAGATTTTCACTATATAACAGGCAGCGATATAAATACAATGCAACTTTTATACATGATAAACCCGAATATTACAGATAAACCCGAGCAGGAAAAACTTATATTCGCCCCAATAATTTTAGGAAGTCGTGAAGAAATGGCCTCAAAAAAAGTCAAAGAAGCTATTCAATATATTAAAACCTCACCTGATATTTCTGTGGGTTACATTAATCTAGCAGGTGCATATATTGATTTAAAACAGTATAAAAAGGCTTTAAATGCACTTCAAAAAGCTTTAGAATTAGCCAATACGGATAACGAAAAATTTATAATATACTATAATTTTGCATATACCTATCATGATATGAAAAAATATCAAACAGCTTTAGATTACGCTAATTTAGCTAAAAATATTCAATCTTCGCAGGACATATTAGAGTTAATCGGTATAATTGAACATAATATGACCGTTAAATAATGTAAAGATTTTAAATTTTACCAGGCAAATTTTTTTTTGTTTGAATGTTACAATAAAAAAGGAGTCCGAATGCAGTCTAATGTAGCATTTACTGGTGTAATCCCCGTCAAAGTTTTACTTGAAGGTAAACCAGTAAATAATACCAAAATTGTTCATAAAACGTGTAATGAAGTTGTAAAAATACTTTCCGGTCCGTTATGCGATACCCCGCAATTCAAGCCGGCAGCAGCTCAACTGGCTACAGCAGATAGCGATTATAATTTTTTTAGAGCTTTTTATGGATACGCAAGTAAACAAAGTAAAACAAAGCCATCTGATTATTTTAAAATTATTATGGACCAATACAATTATGGCTATTTGGTAACAGGAAAACCTGTAGAAATAATATCCGAATTAGGTAAAAAAATTGGTAAAGCTAAACAGGAATGTAACCAATTAAAAAAAGCAGATTCACCGAAACTGATTGAAGCAAAAAATAACTATTGGAAATGTATTCATAAAATAAAAGACAGCATCGGTTTAAGAATAAGAGAAACATTTGATCCGGCAACATTAACTAAACACGGGAAATTTCAACAAATGAATATTAATATTAGTTTAAAGCCGATAAAGCATAATACTGATAACAAAATTATAATTGAGAGTATAAATTTTAGTGACAATTAATTAACAAAAACTTCACAAAGTCTTTAAAAAAAAAATTTTTTAGGTTATATTTAACAGGTTGAAAAAATACGGAGAAAAGAATGTATAATGTAGCGATTATAGGAGCTGGGCCTGCAGGAATATTTGCAGCACTTGAAATTACAAAACTAAAACCTGATTGGAAAGTAGTATTAATAGAAAAAGGACAAAGAATAGAAAAAAGGAAATGCCCGTTAAGAGAAGGATCCCCCAAATGCACAAACTGTAAAAGATGCGGCTTATTATGCGGTTGGGGCGGAGCAGGAGCATTTTCAGACGGTAAATTAACTTTGACACCTGATGTGGGAGGGCATTTAGTAGACTATATGCCAAGACAAAAAGCCGAAGATTTAATAGATTATTCAGACAAATTATATTTAGAATTTGGAGCAACAGAAGAAGTTTTCGGCACAGATATGAAAACTTTTCACGAATTAGAACATCAGGCTGTATTGGCTGAACTCAAATTAGTACATTCACCTGTTAGACATCTGGGAACAGAAAGAAGTTTGGATGTATTAAAAGCAATGCAGGACTATTTAGATGACAGGATAACAATTTTAAACAACGTAACAGCACAAAACCTTATTGTTGAATGCGAGCAAGTAAAAGGAATACAGTTAGATAACGGAGAAACCGTATGTGCTGAATATACGATAATAGCTCCCGGAAGAGAAGGTGCTGATTGGCTTACAAAAGAATTTGCAAAGCATAAAATAGGAATGGTAAATAATGCTGTAGACATAGGCGTTCGAGTAGAGCTGCCTGCTCCGGTATTTGAGCCGTTGACATCGAAACTTTATGAATCAAAATTAATATATCATTCACCAACATTTGGCGATGAAGTGAGAACTTTTTGTATGAACCCGAATGGTGAAGTTGTGCAGGAAAATTACAGCGGCATAGCAACTGTAAACGGTCACAGTTATGCAAATTATAAAACTCCAAACACAAATTTTGCATTGCTTGTAAGTGAAAAATTTACAGAACCTTTTAAAGAACCTATTCAATATGGTCAACATATTGCAAGTCTTGCAAATATGCTTGGAGGGGGAATTTTAGTTCAAAGATTCGGTGATTTGCTTGAAGGCAGACGTTCTACACCTGAGAGAATCAAATCCAGCATAATTACGCCAACCCTAACCTGTGCAACTCCCGGTGACTTAAGCCTGGTAATTCCTTACCGCCAAATG
Organism: Candidatus Gastranaerophilales bacterium; assembly: GCA_944323365.1. Classification (GTDB taxonomy): domain Bacteria; phylum Cyanobacteriota; class Vampirovibrionia; order Gastranaerophilales; family Gastranaerophilaceae; genus SIG32. The sequence goes on along the minus strand of CALUSG010000045.1, from coordinate 56,326 downwards.
ACCAGTATTATCGAAATGCTTTATGCACTTGATAAAATTGCACCCGGCACAGCATCAAGATATACATTATTATATGGCATAGAAGTTAAATTTTATTCTGCAAGAGTAAAATTGACTAACGAACTTGAAACTGAAGGTGTTAAAAATCTTTTCACAATCGGAGACGGAGCAGGAGTCACCCGAGGTCTGCTTCAAGCCTCAGCGTCAGGTGTATATGTAGCTAGAACTATTTGCTCAAGATAATAATAAGTGGTATAATTTTTATATGGAAAAAGTTAGCTTAACAACTCAAAACAGGCTGATAATCTTTGGACTTATTCTAAGTACACTGCTAATTATGGCAATTGCAGTTTATTCTGTACTAAACATACAACGCAAGTTAAATGAAGGTTACCAAAATTTTGGTCAGGTTATTTCAAAAACACTTGCCGTTGAAAGTAACGAAATTATAAAAGATTTGCCTGAAAATGCTATTTATAAAACACTTAAAGAGCACACTGATTCTATCTTAAAAAGTAATAACGATATTGTATTTATAGAATTTGCAGATAAAAACGGAAAAATCATTTATTCAGGAAAAAATGAATCTAATAAAAGCCAAAAACGACCGAATATAGCAGTAAGTTCACCGTTTACGGATAATGGCGGAATAGGTTCTGTTACTGTTGGTCTTTCAGGTAATATCATAAGTCAAATTTCTTCAACAACAAGAGCATCGTTATTATTTGTATTTGCTATTGCGTGGATTGTTTTTGCTTTTGTAATCTTAATAAATACTTATTTGATTACAAGAGAATTACGTATTCTTCACGATGGTGTACAAAAAATTTCATCAGGAAATTTTGGCTATAAAATTTCAGGTGAAAATGTTAGCAACGAAGTTCAAGAACTGTTTAATTCTTTTAATGATATGTCATTAAGACTTAGATTATATGAAGAACAAAACATCGAACAGCTTACTTTAGAAAGAAATAAGCTTGAAGCAGTTTTGATGAGTATTGCAAATGGTGTTGTTGTATGCGATAACAACGATTCGGTTGTTTTAGTGAATAATCACGCTCAAAGCCTTTTGGAAGTATCAGAAGAACAGATGCTAAACACTTCTATCCAAAATTATATTGATACAGAAGGAAATTACTGTTTTAAAGACAAAATTGAAGAATTTAAATCAGATGAAAATAAGTTTGTAACTTTTAATATAAATGTAGATAAACGAATAATAAAATCAATAATTTCACCGATGTATACACGAAGCGGTGAATATGTAGGCTATATTATTGTTTTGATAGACGTTACAAAAGAAACCGAAATGGATTTAATGCGTTCACAATTTATTTCAAACGTTTCTCACGAACTCAGAACACCGGTTACAGTGTTAAGAAGTTATATTGATACATTATATAACCTCGGTAACGAGTTCGATTATGAAACACAAAAGGAATTTATCGGGACAATAAACAATGAAATAATAAGATTAAACAATATGGTAAATGATATATTGGACTTTTCAAGACTTGATTCTGATATAGAACTTGAAAAAACATATAACGATATTGTTGCTATGACAGAAAACTGTGTACATCAAATAGAAATTTTGGCACAAGAAAAACATATAACTTTAGAAATATCAAAAGATGAAAATATACCTGAAGTATTATTTAATTACGACAGCGTAGAAAGGGCGTTAAGGAATCTTTTATCAAACGCAATAAAATATTCCCCCGAAGGTAAAAAAATTCGTGTACGGGTCTTTAAACCATCAGAAAATGAGGTTTCTATTACGGTACAGGATAAAGGCTGCGGAATTGCTCCTGAATATCAAAAGAAAATTTTTGACAGATTTTTCCGTGTTGAAAACGATACCCATACAATTAAAGGTACTGGACTGGGACTACACCTTGTAAAAACAACAATAGAAAAACACCACAACGGAAAAGTTTTCGTAGAATCAAAAGTAGGCGAAGGATCTACATTTGGCTTTACATTACCAATTGATGTCCTGGTTAATCAAACAGTGCATTAATTTTATCCGCTATATCCTGCGGATCAATTTCACCTGTAATTTTATTAATATCCTGAGCGATTTGGAAAAGTTTTGCGGCTTCAATTTTATCGCCGGTTAAAGCTATGCAGCGTGCTAAATTAAAATGTGCTAATGCATAATTAGGATTACATTCCACAGATTTTTTAAATAATTCCATTGCCTGTTGCACACGGCCTAAATCGTCCAAATATATAACACCTAAATTATTATACGCTATGTCATAAATAGGATCATAAGTGATAGCTAGTTCGTATTCCTTGATTGCTTCATCAATATCACCTTTACCCCAGTATAAAAACCCTAAATTACAATGAATTTTGGCATTTTCCGGCTGTAAATCCAATGCATTTCGATATATTGCAAGAGCATTATCATAATCTTCTTTATCATAAAATGCACTGCCTAAGTTAATATATACGTCAATATCAGTTGGCGTTAACAAATAAGCACTTTGATATGAACTTATCGCAGCATTCAAATCAGATTTAGATTCTTGGAAAATATAGCCTAATGTCTGATTTATAACACTCGTCCATTGTTTATTAGGATTCAAAGTAACAGCAGTTTGAAAATGAGCAACTGCAGATTCTACATCACCTTTAATATATAAAATATTTGCTAAATTAGAATGAAATTCAGGTATATTAGGCATTATGCTGATTAATTTTTTATAAGTTTCAATAGCACTGTCAAAATCACCTAATTCTTCATAAGCCTGACACAAATGTCTGTATGCAGAAATATTCAAACTATCAAGCCAAATAGCCATTTTATATTCGGTAATAGCATTATCAAATTGCCCTATTGCTCTGTAAATATCCCCGAGCAGGCAATACAGCGGGACATATCCGGGAGCCTTTTCGATCGCCTGAATATAAATATCTAAAGCTTCCATTAATCCCTTTGTTTGCACCTTTAAAAATCCTTTTGCCAGTGTTGGTAAAAATCTTAGATAAGATAATGAATTTGCAACATTTTTTATTGCCTGTAAATCAAAAGGTAAAGTTAAAACAGACAAAAATCTTTCGAATTGTGCTTTTAAAGAAGTTTTTACACATCTGTAAGATGAAATTTTGTATAAATTATACAAAAGGTAATGAGCACAAGAATTTCTAAAAGGTTTATATTTTACAGCTTTTTTGGCATTTAAAACAGCTTCAATAAATCTTGCCTTTTTAGTATAAGTTTCAGCCAAAAGATAATATGCTTGAGCAAATTTAGGATTTTTAGATAAAGCCATATCAAGATAATTAATTGCTTTATCCAAATCACCTTTATAATATTGAGCTTTTGCAATTTTATAGTAAATTTCAGAAGAATCAATATAAGTTTCAAGTGCTCTCTGATACTCTGTAATCGCTTCATCAATATATTGACAAGAATTATAAATATCCAAATGCCATGCTAAAAATAAATCACCTAATCTTACGTGTAAATCAGCATTTGTAGGGTCACTTTGAAGGCCGATTTGGCATAATTCTATTGCAGATTTAACATTTCCAGTTTTAAATTCTTTATTTATCTTTTGTTCCAATAATTTATCCATATATAATTATATTTTAATTAACAATAAATAAAAATGCAAGTTATTTATGTATAAGTGTCTAATATAAAAATCGCATAATATACCATACAATAGCTAATATGAATTTAAATATCAATAATATAACCACAAGAATATAGCCTTATGTATGAGTAATTCTAAAATAAAATTACTTACCATTAGAGTAAGGAGAAAAGGCATGACAAAGCTGCAATACAAAAAAATGTCAATAGAAGAACTGGTTGTATTAGCACAAAAAAGTGATTTAAAAGCCATGGAAGAACTAATTAAACGAGAACAAAAAAATATATTTGCCACATTTTCATATTTGAGCCGAATGCGGGAAAACGTAGCCGATTTAACACAAGTTGCACTTTACAGAATAGCGAAAAAAATACATACATTAAAAAATCCTAAAACATTTAAAAGCTGGCTAAATCAAATAATAACCAATATATTTTACGATGAACTGAGAAAGCACCAAAAACGTCCTGATATAGTATCAATAGACGAAGATTTAAATTTTAGTGAAATATTAGATAACAAATGCAAACCACATGAAAAATGTTTATCAACAGAATTAGAACAAATTATAAAAGAAGCAATACAAGATTTACCCGAACAATATCGAATAGCGATAATATTAAGAGAGTTACAAGGACTAAGCTACGAAGAAATAGCATTAGCAACAAATACAAATATAGGTACGGTAAAGTCACGGATAGCACGTGCACGTGACAGGCTGCAAAACGGATTAAAATCTTATATATAGGAGAAACTATGCAAAATGAATTAACATGCAATCAAGTAATTGCCCTTATGAATTTTTACGTAGAGGATAAATTAAATTCAAAACTAAAGGAATATGTAGACGAACATTTACGTAATTGTCCTAAATGCAGAGCAATATACATGCGTTCAAAAAAAATAGTAAACCAAGTACTTTCAGAAAATCCGAACGAAAAATATCAAACAAAACAATACGAAGAATTTAAGAACAATATATCCGCATATATCGACAATGAACTTGATGAAAAAACCAGTGTCAGGATAAAAAAAATTGCAATAACAAATCCATTAGCAAGAAAAGACTTAGAAGACATGTATACGTTTAAAAGACTTCTTCATAATTCATTTGATAAAACAAAATCCGAATGGAAATCCGATTACTCAAAATATATAATAAATAAGTTAAATCAATATGAAGAAATAGAAGACCCTTTTACCAAAATAATTGGTGCATTTGCAGTTATGATAATGTTAATAGTAATAGGATTTTTAGCGACCTTATACTTTTAGCGAACCGAATTTGGCAGCAGAAATATTACGGTAAGCATCCATACTAACTCTTGGCAAAGTAGTTAAATCTGTTTTTCTAGTTTGAGCAAGGTACTGATTTTGTCTTTTAGCGGCGAGTTTATTACGTAATACAGGAGTAATAATATTACAAGACAAAATTGAACCAATAGTCATACCAATTACATCTGTACCAACTTTAAATTCCTTGTAATCATCCGCAATTTCTGAAAAATTAGGGAGTTTCTCTATATTTAAATTTTTACCGACAATAAGTTTTTGGCCGTTAGCATCAATTAAATTTTGTTTATTCAAAAAGTTTCTAATTTTTGTATTAGCGATCTTACCTGAAGAAACGAGTTTTGAGGCAAAATTTTTCAATGTAGTTGTAACCAGGAAAAAAGAAGCAACATTTATAGCTCCGTCAAGAATTTCTTGAGGGATAAGAAACATTTTTTGCTCTTTTGGGATTTTATCGTTAACTACAATAGCAACAACTTGAGCTGCCGAAGATAGAGCCCAGCCTAATACTCCGGTAACAATAAGCATTTTTGCAGGATTAGGGCCGAATTTTGTATAAATTAAATCCTTAACTTTGGAAAAGAGTTTACCTATGTTGTTCATTGTTAACTCCTCCCCGTTTAGCAAATAAATTTGTTAAATATTTAGTTAAAGGTGCGTCAATTAAAAAATTGGTAAACATCATAACAACTAATGCCATAATCGTACCCAATGCATTTTTATATTGTGCAAGTTCATTAGCAAGACATTTACCATTGTTAGGTGTTAACAGAGTTCTTAATTTTTTAAACTTCATATCAGGCTTAATTTCGCCGGGTAATTTTGTAAATGCATCGATAGATTTGATACAAAGCTTTCTGATAGTATATCCGGTAACGGTGCCGGCAATTATTTTAGCAACCGTACGACAAATAGAAATTTTACGAGTTTCTTTATCGACATCTTTGTTGGAAGCATCAATAAAAGGCTGTGTCATTAATGCCGTAGCTCCTAATATTAAACGGTTTTCAGCAGATGAAAGGTTTTTACCAATCCAACTGATTGTACGATTAGCTTTATCACTTTTAATTGTAATATTCGGATTTTTTTTTGTGCCGATTAAGCCCAATGCAAATTGAGTCGCTTTTTCTTTATAACGACTAAAATTATTAAAATTAATGCAATTTATATTCGACACACAGATCACCCAAAGTCTATAATGACAATAAAGCTGAAAAATTGCGTTCTAAAAAGGTAATATTAAGAAACTTTTACAAAATAGCACCTTTAGGAACAACTGTTACACCTCCTGGAGATACGAAAAATCCACGTTTAACATCTTCTTCCCAGCTATATCCAATACGAGTATTCGGTGGAATTTGAACATTTTTATCGATAATAGCCTTTCTTATTTTTGAATAACGACCAACATCGACATTTTCCATTAAAATACTATCGACTACTTGAGAGTAGCTGTTTATACGAACTTTAGGTGATAATACACAGTGAGAAAGCATACCGCCTGATACAATGCAGCCTTCAGATACCATTGAATTAGTTGCCATACCAATACGATCACCCTCCTGCCAAATAAATTTAGCCGGCGGATAATTGTGATTAAACGTTCTAAGCGGCCACTCTCTTGAGTATAAATTTAATTCAGGTGACGATTCTAATAAATCCATATTGGCCTGCCAATAAGCGTCAATACTACCGACATCACGCCAATATCCTCTTTCTCCGTCACTCATTCCAGTAAAAGCGTTGTCATTAAAATTATAAACGTAAATATTTTTACCTTCATTTAAAAGCATTGGTATAACATTTTTACCGAAATCATGACTTGAATTTGCGACCTTATCATCTCTTATTAAGGCATCTAAAAGAATATCTTTATTAAATATGTAGTTACCCATAGAGGCCAAACACATATCAGGATTACCCGGCAAAGATTTTGGAGTATATTGAGGTTTTTCAACAAAATTGACCAAACGCCAGTTTTCGTCAACTTCCATTATACCAAACTCAGAAGCCTCCTCAATTGGTATTGGTATTGCCGAAATAGACAAATCCGCATTGCGATTTTTATGGAAGTCCAGCATCTGAGAAACGTCCATTTTATAAATATGATCGCCTCCAAATATACAAACATAACGAGGAGATTCATCTTCAATTTGAAACATATTTTGATAAATAGCGTCAGCTGTACCCCTATACCAATCATTTCCAGTTCGCATTTGAGCCGGCACAAGATCCACATATTGATTTAAAAATGGTGATAATGCCCAGCCACGAGTTATATGTTTATTTAAAGAATCTGACTTATATTGCGTTAAAACTTTTATTTTGAAAAAGCCTGAGTTAATAAAATTATTTAATACAAAATCAATAATTCTATACCGGCCTCCAAATGGCACTGCCGGCTTTGCTCTATCTTTAGTTAGCGGGTAAAGTCTTTTCCCTTCACCACCTGCCAAAATCATTACTAATGCATCATCAATTGACATATAAAACCCTCATTAAACCTTACTGTAATTATTATACACAAAATCTTAAAATATGTTAATATCTTTTCTAAAAAATTTATTATTCATTTTAATTTTTTTAGCATACTCATAGAGAATTTCAAATGGTTTTTCGCCAAAACTGCATATAGACAAAACTCTTCCTCCATCAGAATAGATTTTATTTTTAACTTTTTTAACTCCGGCGAAATAAACTTTTACTTTATCCGAATTTGGTAAAATTATTTCATCACCTTTTACGGGATTATCCGGATACCCATTTGCAGCAATTGTTAAACAGGCTGAATAACCTTTTTTATAAACCGGATCTTCATTATTCAATAAAATTGATAAAAAATCATTATCCAAGAGATTAAGTATAACCTGGCATTCAGGATCACCAAGTCTGACATTATACTCCAAAACATACCAGTCTTCTTTTGTCCAAATCAGCCCTGAATATATAAAACCTGTAAAATCAGCTTTTGAATTAATAAGAGCGGTTTCAAGCTTATTTAAATATATATGCAATTTATCAATTTGATTTTGAGTCAAATCAACCGGACAATAAGCTCCCATTCCGCCGGTATTTGGAGAATGTGCATCCTCTGAAAGTTTTTTGAAATCTCTGGCCGGACAAAAATTAATCAATTTTGAACCGTTAAAATATGACATTAAAGAAATTTCATGCCCGTCAAGAAACTCTTCAATAAAATAGGGCATATTTAATTTTCTCGTAAACTCATCTTTTTCCTGCTGAGAAAAAACGACCTTAACGCCTTTTCCCTTACATAAACCGTCAGCTTTTACAACTTGCGGGAATATATCACATTCCACGGGCAGAAGTTTTGCACATTTAATATTATTTTCTACCATAAATTTTTTAGCATAGAGCTTAGAGCTTTCCAGTTTGGAAAATTGTTTATTTACACCAATACACCTTATGCCTTTTGACTGATAATAATCAACAAGCCCGTCACAAATAGGTTGTTCCGGCCCAAAAATAATTAAATCAGGATTTTCATCAGGTGACTCAACTAATTCAGAGCAAAGGGGAGAATTCTTTACCGCTTCTTTTAGTGCTTCTTCACGGGCACCATTTCCAATTACACAAACTTTCATCCTTTACAATCTCCTTTGCATCCGCCAATTAAATCCCCGAAGTCGAAAACTTCATCTTTTAGCAACTTATCTATAACTATAGGATATAAAGCGTGTTCAAGATTATGAATTTCATTTTCAAATTCATCAAAATGCGTAGAATTCCCTATTAAAACAGGATACTGTGCGATAATCTTTCCGCCGTCAAGTTCGTTTGTAACCCAGTGAATCGTAACTCCGCTGACCTTTACGCCGGCTAAAAATGCTCTTTGTATTGCATCTTTACCTTTAAAGGAAGGTAAAAGTGACGGATGAATATTTACAAATTTACCAAGCTCTAAAACCTCATCCGGTAATATTCGCATATAACCGGCCAGTACTATCAAATCAAAATTGTTTGCTCCAAAATACGCAGCATTTTCTTCAAAGGGTAAATATTTATATTCAACTTGTGATTTTTTTGCTCTTTCCAATATATAAGCGTTTAAATTATCGCTTATACATGTAATTTTTACATCTTTATCACGAAAATAATTTACTATAGCTTCAAAATTACTGCCGTTTCCTGAACCCATAACTGCAATATGCTTTGTCATTTTTTCACTACCTTTCCTATTATAGAAGGATTATACTCCTTACAAATTTCAGAAATCTGATTATAATTTATTTTATCTGCTATCATACAAAATCCAATACCACAGTTAAATATATTATAAACTTCCTTATCGCATAATTTTTTCAATTTATCAAAAATATTAACAGACGGAAGTTTTTCAAATTCAATTTTTACATCTAAATCCTTTGGAATTGTTCTTATAATATTACTATAAATTCCGCCTCCGGTAATATTTGCAGCTGCTTTAATTAAATTTTTGTTCCATAATTCTTTTACTGTATCATAATAAATATAAGTTGGAATAAGACATTGTTCATATTCAAAATCAGTTAGTTTATTTTCGTCATAAAATTTTTGAATTAAACTGAATCCATTAGCATGAATTCCGCTTGATTTTAAAGAAATTACTATATCATTTTCCGATATATCCTGTTGAACAAAATTCTCAGGCTGAATTCCAATTGCAAATCCGCAAATATCAATAGCATTTTCTTTCAGTAAATTATGGAGCTCAGATGTTTCTCCGCCTAACAGCACACAGTCATATTTACCTAAAATTTCTTTAAGATTTGAAATAATTTCAAAAATATAATCACTTTCAAGCTTTTGTACGGCTATATAATCACAAAATGCTAAAGCTTTTGCATTCTTAGTCGAAAGGTCATTTAAATTAGCTGCTGCAACTTCAATTGCTATATTTTTAAACAATTTTCTTTCATAAAGCGGAAGAATTTTTGAGCCAATACCGTCACAACAAGCTACTATTTTATTTTTTTCAAATGTCGTACTTCCTGCGAATTCTGTAAAATTATCGCCTAAAATTTTTAGTTTGTTTACTAATCTGTCAGCCTCGAAAAGATTTACACCTGATTTTTTATAAAGTTCACTCATATTAACATTTTATTACAAAAACATTATTCATTAGCAAAAAAAATTTTTACAAATATTATACAAATATGCAAATAAATAAAACGACACCATCTTTTACAGCAAGACTAAATACAGTCAAATTACTTGAGACAACTACGTTTAAGATAATTGAACGAGAATCAATTTCAGATTTAAAACCTGTAATAGATGCATTATGGGAAAAACCATTGAAAGGGTATGGCAGCAAAGGTTATAAATATTATCTTAAACATATAGGAGATAAACTAATAGATAAATACCCCGATATAGAAGAGGCAACATTTTCAATATTAGATTTTACACATAGAAATCCTGAGGCAACACAAAAAGATTTACAAAAATTTGTTTCCCCTATAATTGAAAAACTAGGGGAAACAATGGATGTTACAATATAAAATCTTAACTGCATAAAGAGAGCAAAATACCTGCCGCAACAGCAGAACCAATAACACCTGAAACATTTGGTCCCATTGCATGCATTAAAAGGTAATTTTGATCATTAGCTTCTAATCCTACCTTATTAGAAACACGAGCTGCCATTGGAACCGCAGATACACCTGCGGAACCGATTAACGGATTAATTAAATTGAGAGGTTTTTTAAATACTTTATGCATAAAATAAGCCCATCCGTTCATCGCTTTTGCAAAAAGAACTCCGCCGGCAGTAGCAAGAGCAAATGCCGTAACACCTAATACCAAAATAAATAAAGTTTGCATAGTTAAAAATTGGTCAGCAGACAATTTTGAGCCGACTGACAATCCAAGGAAAATAGTAACAATATTTATTAAAGCATTTTGCATTGTATCAGATAATCTTTCAACAACACCGCATTCTTTGCATAAATTTCCAAATGTCAACGCACCTATTAAAGGGCAGGCATCCGGTAAGAAAATAATACAAAGTCCTAATACAACGATAGGGAAAACGATTTTTTCACGTTTTGTAACATTTCTTAGCTGTGACATTTGAATTTTTCGTTCTTCTTTTGTAGTAAATAATTTCATAATAGGCGGCTGGATAACCGGAACCAGTGCCATATAAGAATATGCAGCTACAGCAATTGCACCTAACAACTCAGGAGCGAGTTTTGATGTAACATAAATAGATGTAGGGCCATCAGCACCACCTATTATACCAATAGCAGCTGATTGCGGGAGGGTAAATCCAAACACACATAATGCAAGTAACAATGCACCGAATATACCGAATTGAGCTGCACCGCCTAACAAAGCAGTTTTAGGGTTTGCGATTAAAGGCCCAAAATCAGTCATTGCACCTACTCCCATAAATATTATAAGCGGGAATAAGCCTTTTTGGATACCTGCACTATAAATTATTCCTAAAAAACCGTTAGCTCCTGCAATATCTGCGACAGGAATATTAGATAATAATCCGCCAAAAGCAATAGGAACTAAAAGTAATGGCTCAAACTGTTTTTTAATACCTAACCAAAGCAAGAACAAACATACAACAATCATTATAGGTGAGCCAAATTGATGTAAAAATTGTTCTGCCGAATTTGTTATATTAGGATCTGCCGGTTGAATAAAATTTGCTATACCGGTAGACGACCACAATTTTGTTAAACTTTCTATTATATCCATTTCTATTTTTCCTTTTCATTATACAACAGTAACAAGAACCTGACCTGTTTGAACGTGATTACCTGCTTCAATATCAACAGACTGAACTGTACCGGTTACAGGAGATTTAATTTCAGTTTCCATTTTCATAGCTTCTATAACCGCAATAACATCACCTGCTTGAATATTGTCGCCTTCTTCCACAAGAACTTTTAATATAGTACCCGGTAAGGCTGCTTTTACAGGAGTACCTTCACCGCCTTCAACATGTTTTGCTTCAATTCCTGCTTTTATGCTAAAATCATACAATTTTCCATTAACAGTTGCTTTTTCACCTTCAATAGCAACAGCATATTTTTTTCTGTTATTTGTAACTGTATAGGCATCAGCTTTTTCGGCCTGCTGTTCACATTTTCTAACGCCAATAGTGGCATTTCCCTGTAAAAACATTATGCCTTTTTCTTTACAAGTAGCTGCAATAAATATATTTTCTTCAGTTTCTTCAATCTTAGCATCTTGCAGCATTTTTCTAGCAGCCTCAATACCTTTTTTAGGATCTTTATCGTTAATATCAACGACTTTTTCCGTTGTAGGCTGAAGCTTTAACTGTTCAGAAGCAAGTTTAATAACAGTTTCATCCGGTTCGCACGGAGTTTTACCAAAATATCCGAGAACCATTTTTCCGTAACCTTCAGCAATTTTTTTCCATTTGCCAAACATAACGTTATTAAATGCTTGCTGGAAATAAAACTGTGAAACAGGAGTTACTGAAGTACCAAAACCGCCTTTTTCAACAACTTCTTTCATTGCAGCAACAATTTCAGGATATTTATCCATAATTCCGTTATCTCTAAGCATTTGAGTATTAGCTGTTAAAGCTCCGCCAGGCAATGGTGATTGAATAATCATCGGATTTACTGCTAAAGCCTCAGGCGGTAAGAAATAATCTTTCATACATTCTTTAAATAATTCTTCTGTTTCAAGAATTTTTTCAATATCAATACCTAAATCAAATTCCGTTCCTTTTAACGCATGCCACATAGAAACTATATCCGGTTGAGCAGTACCGCCGGAAACAGGTTTCATAGACAAATCAATTCCATCCGCACCGCCTTCCAAAGCTGCTAAATAGGCTGCTAAGCCGGTTCCTGCTGTTTCATGTGAGTGAAATCTTATATGCATATTTTCACCTAAAATTTCACGAGTACGTTTTACTGTTTCATAAACCTTTCTTGGGGCAGATGTTCCTGATGCATCTTTAAATGCAAGTGAATCAAACGGAATTCCCGCATCAAGTATATTTCTTAAAACTTTTTCGTAAAAATCTACATCATGTGCACCGGTACAACCAATCGGCAATTCCATCATTGTAATAGTAACTTCATGTTTTAATCCGTTATCTTTTATACATTGACCTGAATAAATTAAGTTGTTCACATCATTTAAAGCATCAAAATTTCTTACAGTCGTAATACCATGCTTTTTAAACATTTTTGCATGTAAATTGATTATATCTCTTGGTTGGGACTCCAAGCCTACTACGTTCACACCCCTTGCCAAAGATTGTAAATTTATATCTTCACCAACAGCTGCACGTATTTTGTCCATTGTTTCAAATGCATTTTCATTACAATAAAAAATAGGTGACTGAAACCTTGCTCCGCCTGCCACTTCAAAATGTTTAATACCCGCAGCTACTGCTGATTGCAATGCCGGAATAAAATCATCTACAAATACTCTTGCTCCATAAACAGATTGAAATCCATCTCTGAATGAGGTATCCATTACTTTAATAAGCTTTTTTCCCATATTATTCCCTTTCTATTATATAAACATCGCCTGTTGTAATAACAAACTCTTTGCCTTCATTATCTAAAACCAATTCGCCTAAATCATTTACTGATTTTACTAAACCTTGTTTTATTCCATGTATTGTTTCTACTTTTACTAATTTATTTAAAAAATTTGCTCTTTTTATATATTTTTCTTTTATATATTCAAATCCGTTAAGTAAAAATTCATCATAATTATCAAAAAAAGCTTTAACTAATTCTGACTTAAATTCTTCTAAATTAACCTCTCGTCCAAGTTCTATATTAAAAGCAGTTGCCTTTTGCTCTGTAATCTTTTTTAAATCATTTAATTCAGCTTTAAGGTTAACTCCTATACCCAATACCAACCCCTTAAACTCACTGCCTTGCATAACTGTTTCTGATAAAATGCCTGCTATTTTCTTGCCGTTAACCTGAACATCATTTGGCCATTTAATATAAGCTTCCAAACCATATTTATCTAACCTTTCACATAATACAACAGATAAATATTGTGTTAAATTAGAATAATTTTTACTAAATTCACTGGAAGGTTTTAAAACAAATGAAAGAAATAAATTTCCATTACCTAAATCAATCCACTCTCTATTTAAGCGACCATGCCCAAAATTTTGTTTTAAAGCTTGAACTATTGTTTTATCAGCCAAAACTTCCAAATTTTTTTTTGCATATAGATTGGTTGAATCAACTTCTTTTAAAATAATATTCTGCATCCCGCCTCAAATTAAATTTTAAAATTATATTATTAATTGTATAATAAACACAAAATATTTGCTAATTTTATTTTTTAAGCAAACTATTCGTCAAATTCAATACTATTGACAACTTTTCTGTATTATTATTCAACTTTGCTAAATTTAAAGTTATCATTTGTAATAGTTCCTCAGCAGTTTTATATTTATTCGTAGAAAAAAACTCCTCTGACGAAATTTCAAAAACCATCATAAGCTTATCAAATGTTTCCGATGTTACGAAATTTTCTCCTGATTCAATACTACTCAAAGCCCTCTGCGATATATCAATCATCTCTGAAAGTTAATAATAAAGGAAAATTCGCAATCTTAGGATTTAATGCAAAAAAAGGTGAAAAAGTTGTAAGCAAAGGAGCTGTATCTGTATCAGAACTAGGCTCACCGAATAAAGTCGCAAAATGGAAAGTATCAGCAGGTAATAAAGGGAAAGAATTTGTTTCCAATGGTCATATCGACACAAAAGAAATGGCAGCTTTAGAAAATTTATCAATGGTACCATCAGTCAAAAACGGCAAATTAGACCTTAATTGTAAATTGGGAGATTACCTCACAGCACAAGCCACCGGTAACCCTAATACAATTGCTGAATTAATACAAAACGGTTCTTTTGCAGAAGTTCAAAAAAAATTATACAATTTCATTACATTATTAGGTAATAAGATTTAATAATTCTAAATAGAGGAATCTTTTAATTTAGCTCTAAAATAGCAATTACACTATTTTAGAGATTTTTTTATTTTAAACTTTTTAAAAATAAAATATGAATTTGCGAAATTTTTTTTCTTGAGTTAGAATAAATTTTGTAAGGAGAGATTTATGAGTGGACATTGGGTTTACAATGCAGTAATCGGAGGACATAATTTTTCATTCAACCTGGACACAATATTTACAATGTGGTTTGCCATGGGTGTTATTTTGATTTTTGCATTTATAGCAACCCGTAAACTATCAATAATTCCAGGTAAATTACAAGCTGTTTCCGAAAGCCTCATGAAATTCTTCTGGGGAACATTAGATACCATGATAGCTCATGACAACAGGAAGCATGTTCCGCTTGTTGCGTCCTTGTTTTTATTTATTTTGATTGCTAATCTTATGGGACAGCTGCCTTTAAGAATTATTCATTTGAAAAATGGCGAACTTGCCTCACCTACTAATGATTTAAATCTAACTGCCGCTATGGCTATTATAGTATTAATATATTATGTAGGCATGGGAATTAAGAAAAAAGGTCCAAAATTTTTTCTTCACGAATTTAGTTTTACAGGAATAATAATGTTTTTAGTTGAACTGTTAGAGATGATTACAAGACCTTTAAGCCTTGCAATCCGTCTTTTTGCCAATATATTTGCAGGAGAAATTCTTGTTACGGTTGCGTTAGGAGTATTTGCATATTTCCTTCCGCTGCCAATAATGTTATTTGAACTTTTGGTTGCTTTTATACAGGCAACAGTATTTATGATGTTGACTATAGCTTATGTTTCATCAGCTACAGGCGATGAGCATTAATTTAAATAAGGAGATAAAAATGGAAGAATTAAAAACAATTTCAGATTTAGCACAATTAGGCGGTGGTGTTGCTATCGGTTTTGGTGCAATAGGTGCCGGATTAGGTATTGGTTTTGCTACAAAAGGTTTGATGGATGCAATATCTAGACAACCTGAAGTTTCTGGTAAAGCATTTGGTTTTTTCTTGCTGGGTGCTGCTTTGTCTGAAGCTTGTGCTCTATACGCATTCGTTATAGCTGCAAAATTAGTAGGTTTGATGTAAAGAGGGTATAAATGGAATTTAACGCAACATTTTTAGTATCAGCAATAAGTTTTCTTGTTTTTGTTTTTTTAATGAACAAAATATTCTACGCTCCTTTAACTAATATCATTAATGAGCGTGAAAAACTTGTTGATGATACTTTAAATGAAGCGAAAAATTCTAAAGAAACTGCATTAGAACTGTTAAAAAACCGTGAAGAAAAGCTAAACAAAGCTCATGATGACAGTAAAAAAATAATTTCTCAAAGCGTTGAAAATGCTAATTTAAAATCAAAAGAATTAACTCAAAAAGCTAAATCCGATTCTGTTAGCGAAATTGCAAGGCAAAAAGCTGTTCTGCAAGAACAGAATAACTCAATTCAATTAGATTCGGTAATTAATGATTTGGCTCAAACAATATCTACAAAAATTTTAGGATGAAATAATGGCAGATTTTTGGAATATCATAGTACAATCAAATACATTTAATTTTGCAATTTTAGTTATACTGCTGGCAATAGTATTTGCAAAAATTGATTTGCCGGGTATTATTGAAAAAATTAAAAATGAAGTTGCTTCATCTATTGAAAACGCAAAAAAAGAACGTTTAAACGCTGAAGAAGAATTAAAATCTGCTGAAGAAAAAGCTGGCAAAACTGATTCAGAAGTAAAACTGCAGCTTCAAAACGCAGAAAACAATGCTAAAAACCTTGCAGACAACATATTAAAAAATACTGATGAAAATATTAAACGTATAGAAGATAATATTAAAAAGGTTATATTAGCAGAAGAAAGAAATATATCAACAAAGCTTACACAAGAAACTTTAAACAAAGCTGTTGATTTAGCTAAACAAAATATTCTATCGAAATTAGATGCAGACATGCATCAAAAACTTCTTGATGATAGCATCAATGAAATAGACAAGGTAAATTTATGATTAAAAATATTACACAATCAGCAAGAATATATGCACAGGCTTTAATTCAAACCGCAAAAGACGGTAAAATTTCTTTTGATGATATACTATCAGATTTAGATAATATCAAAAAAATAATTGAGAATTCTAATGATTTAAAAGAAATTTTAAATACTCCTGCGGTTCCTGTTGAGAAAAAAATTGAAATTATAGAAGATGTCTTTACTTCGCAAATTAAGCCTGATATTTTAAACTTCTTAAAAATAATTGCTGAAAAAAAACGTTTTAGTGAACTTGATTTAATAATAGATGCTTTCAAAAAAGAATACGATGAAATCAAAAATATAAAAAGAATAACAGTAATTTCCGCAGTTGACATTACAGATGAATACAAAAATAAAATACTCACAAAACTTCAAGATAAATTACAAAAAAATGTTATTGCGGATTGGGAAATCGATGCCTCAATAATAGGCGGACTCATTATACACATCGACGACAATATAATCGATACAAGCATAAAAAACAAACTTGAAAATTTAAGTAAAAATATTATAAAGGGGAACTTATGACACTAATACAACCTGATGAAATTAGTTCTATTATTAAGAACAGGATTGAAAATTATGAAATACAAACAGAAGTAGCAAACACAGGTAGTGTACTTGATGTAGGTGACGGTATAGCAAGAATTTATGGCTTAAGAAACGTTATGTCAAGCGAACTTGTTGTATTTGATGATGGGAAAGACACTTTGGGTATTACGATGAACCTGGATGAAGACAATGTAGGTGTTGTAATACTTGGTGATTACACCCAAATAAAAGAAGGCATGACAGTAAGAACAACCGGACGCATTGCCTCTGTTCCGGTTGGAGATGGTTTAATTGGCAGAATTATTGACCCGACAGGTAAAGCTATTGACGGTAAAGGTGAATATGAATATACAAAAACAAGACCTATAGAACGTGTAGCCCCAGGTATTGTTGCAAGAAAATCAGTACACCAGCCGTTACAAACAGGTTTAACCGCAATTGATGCGTTAACACCTATTGGACGAGGCCAACGTGAACTTATTATCGGTGACAGACAAACAGGTAAAACAGCAATCGCTATTGATACTATAATTAATCAAAAAAATACAGATGTTATATGTATATATGTAGCAATCGGGCAAAAAGCCTCTACTGTCGCTCAACTTGCAAAAACATTAGAAGACAGAGGAGCAATGGATTATACTATAATTGTTTCAGCTACAGCTGATGAATCTGCTCCGCTGCAATATATTGCACCATTTGCAGGAGTTGCTATTGCTGAAGAATTTATGGAACAGGGTAAATCTGTACTGATAGTTTATGATGATTTATCTAAACACGCACAGGCTTATCGTGCAATGAGCTTATTATTAAAAAGACCGCCGGGACGTGAAGCTTACCCCGGTGATGTATTTTACTTACATTCAAGACTTCTTGAACGTGCAGTAAAATTGAATGATAAACTGGGAGGCGGAAGTATTACCGCATTACCTATTATTGAAACTCAGGCCGGTGATGTATCTGCATACATTCCTACAAACGTTATTTCAATTACTGACGGACAAATATTTTTGGAATCAGGGTTGTTTAATGCCGGTGTAAGACCTGCAATCAATGCCGGTATTTCAGTATCACGTGTTGGTGGTGCGGCTCAAACAAAGGCTATTAAACAAGTTGCCGGTCAATTAAGACTTGATTTAGCTCAATATAGAGAGTTAGAAGCATTTGCACAATTCGCTTCAGATTTGGATCAAGCTACAAAAAATCAACTTTTACGTGGTGAAAAATTGACAGAAGTCTTGAAACAACCTCAATATAACCCTTTAAGTGTTGCTGAACAGGTAAGTATCCTGTTTGCGGCTAATGAAGGTATTCTTGATGATGTTAAAACTTCTGATATCAGCAGATTCAAAAAAGAGTGGTTTGTTCACTTTAATTCAAATTTAGCTTCATTAGTTGAAAACTTAAACAAAGGAAGTGCGTTATCTGATGATGATAAAAAAGAATTAAAAGAAGCTCTTGAAAATTTCAAAAAAACATTTTAAAAGGTAAAAAATGGCGAATTTAAAAGATATAAAAAACAGAATACAAAGTGTTGAAAGCACAAAAAAAATTACTCGAGCTATGAAAATGGTTGCAGCAGCTAAAGTCAAACGTGCTGAAAATATTGTTAAAGCATCAAGACCATTTACCGCTGAATTAAACAATATGTTTTCAAAGCTTTTAAATTCTATTGGAAATATCAGCGATTGCAAACCTAAAATAAAATCTGCTGTTGACAATTATCCGAGTCTTTTAAAAGCTAGAGAAATAAATGAAGCGGGAATTTTAGTTTTAACTTCAAACAAGGGGCTTGCAGGTGCTTACAATGCTAACGTTATAAGAAAAACGCTTAAATTAGTTGAAGATTATTCAAATCAGGGAATTAAATGCAAGTTATTTATTGTCGGTCAAAAAGGTATTTCTGTTTTACGTAAAAAATGTAAAGCTTTTGACTGTGAAATAGTTGCCGAGTACTTTAATGCTGCGAATAATCCTTCACCCGAGGCTGCCAGTATTATAACAGAAGACATTGCAAAATACTTTGTTGAAGAAAAAATCGACAGAATTGAAATTGTAACAACAAGGTTTAAAAACATGATGAGCTACTATGTAGAAGATTGGATTGTTTTACCTGTACAACAGCCTGCCGGTACACAACAAGTAGATCCTTTGATGGAATTTGAACCGGATATGCCGACTATTTTACAAAGAATAGTACCTATGTATATTACAAATATCATTTATCAGGCATTACTTGAAGCACAGGCCTCAGAACTTGCATCTAGAATGACAGCAATGTCTGCTGCTACTTCCAACGCTGAAAATATGCTGCGTGATTTATCTATTGAATATAATAAAACCCGTCAAACAGCGATTACTCAAGAACTTATTGAGGTCGTATCAGGGGCTAATGCTCAAAATAATTAAATTTACGTAAAAATGCTATATTTTCAGGCTTAAACATCGTTGTATCAGGAACACGTTTTTGTTCTGCAAGTTTTGCACGTCTTTTTTCCTCACTTTTACCTGTCATATAAATATTAAGTTTAGGAATACCAACGCCTAATACAAGTCCGGAGAATGCATAACCTGCTAACTGTGCTATATTAAATTTACGTAATTTAACTTTAGTCAGCTTATCAGCTTTCGGAACTGATTTTAACAATTCCTTAAATGATAATGCTTTTCCGTCTTTTACTGTAGAAATGCCAGCTTTATGCAGAGCCTCGTATAAAATTTCATCACGGGTTCTGCCAACTAATGATTTATCTAAAGCTTTTAAAGTTCCTTTTGATACAAAATTACCGAACACTAACCAGCTTAAATACCCCAAAGTGTCTTTTACAGCAGCTTCTCTTAATTCATCTTTGTCACGTGCCGCTAAAAATCTTGACATAATAGTTAACCCGTACACAAGCTTAAATTGATTTAATGTCGGTGTAAGGCCTTTATACTGTATGTTTGGCAAAAAGTCTTTTGCTTTAAATTTACAAATTAACCCGTATGCCATAGCACCAAAACCACCTGCAGTTAAGGCTTTTAAAGCTTTGAATTTATTTGAATTATCTTTTTCTCGGCCTTCTACTCCTACAAAGCCGTCACTACCTGTTTTCTTTTTAGTTAAATAAATATTAAACGGCTGTATGCAGCATCCAATTGCGGAGGCTATTCCCAAGCCCAATAAAGAGCGTCCTAAGCCTAGTTTCTTCAATGATTTTATTATTTCAACATTTTCAAATGATTTTGATTTAAATGACTTAATAACTTTATCGTTAAAGAAATTTTTAGAAACGGATGATATATTTGCAACAGCATCATTTAATTTTACATTAACAGATTTTTCAGCAGATTTAAGAACAATATCTTCACGGCCGAAGTCAGTTAATACTATATTTTTTAATAAAGCCCTATTCTCTTTTGATGGTTTATTAATTTCATCTATCAGAGTTTTAGCAAAATTATTTTGTGCTGCTTCTGATAACAATTTTCCATCTTTATTTGTAATAATTTTAGCAACATTTGAAGCATATTCCGAAACATTTGCACCATCAAATTGTTGTACAACATTATGCTGAATTTTACCTAACATATCAATGGTGTCAGAATCTGCAAAAATTTTATGAGCTTTTATTCCATATTTCGGATTAACAGCAGAAGCTAAAATCAGACCTGCAAGCGGACCATATACCAAACCAACTGCCGTATGATTGACCGTACCGCTGGCTTCACGTCTGAATGTTTCAATCCCTGCTTGAGGGCCTCTTGTAAAATCAGTTAATGTTCTTGGGGCAACCATACAAGAAAAATCAACGGCTGTTGCACCCCATGCCTGATTTGTATCTAAAAATCGTAATAAACTCACTGCAGAGTCGCCTAAGCCTGTAAATGTATTTTGGGGTTTGTAATTGTTGTTGGGTAAATTTGATTGTACTATTTTCATATTCTATTTCCTATTCTATGAAAGCTTTAAATGTTGGGGAATCATTTTTAATTCTATTTTTGATGAATGTGTTTGATGTGTCAACAGATTTATTAAGTTCTCTTAACTCTGCTTCACGTTTTTTGTTTGTTTGGGTTCTTGTATATAATGGGATAAATATGCCTAAAGCTAATAATGAAAATGCTAAATTGCCTATTTGACAAACAGATCTCATGTTTTTGGCAAATTTTGTAGCAACTTCATCTGATGATTTTAGATTAACATCTTTGACCCAGTGTTTTAATTTTTTGAAGATATTAGGATTTTCACCTTGTTTAAAAGGTTTTAAATCATTAAGTAATTTAACCGGTTTTTTAGAAAATTTTTCTATAACAGTAGCAACGCCTTTTGCGGCATAATCACCCAAAAAATACAAACTTGAGAAAGTAGCAATATCTCGAATTGTAGCTTCTCTAAGTTCATTTTTGTCTTCAGCAGCCATCATACGGCTGGCAAAAGTGGCTGTTGATATTAATCTTGCTTGATCCATTGTCGGGAAAATGCCTTTAAACTGCAGCATTTCTTTACCCGGCAATTTAAAGCCCATAGACATTAGCATAACACCAATCATTGAACCGACTGATATAAATTTTTGTTTTAACAGTGCTGATTTTTCTTTTGGAGTTAATTCTTTTTGTTCTTGATTTTTACCGAAATCCTTATATATAGGAGCTCCTTTTACTCCGGAATGTTTTGCGGTTAACCATCTGTTTAATGGCTGCATTGAAATTGCAAGCGGAATAATTACTCCTAAACCTGTTAAACTTTTCCAATTTACAAGTTTTATTGATTTATTAATGAAATTTGAAAGTTGTTCCGAGGTTTTTATATTGTTTTTTACTGTCGCCTTATGTACACTTACAAAATCTTCTACATATCCTTTCAAATTCTTCGAAAGTACTTTTCCATCCAACTCTAGATGTTCGGTCATATGCGTTGTGCTTGCAAGTTCGCTATAACCCTTTTTAAAGAGTTTTTTAGGATTTTTCATTAAAATTGATTTTGAAATACTTTTTATTGGTGATGAAAGATCAAATTCTTTAAATGCAACTTTTTTATTACCATCAACACCTGTTAAATCATTTAAAAACGAAGTTAATGCGTTTTCTAATTTTTTTGAGCCTGTGCCTTGAGCATTTTGTAAATATTTTTGAGTTATCTTTAATGATTCTTCATTTGCCCAAACATTTGACATTCCATTAACGCCTTTTACAACTCCTGTCTTTTGTAAAAGACCTGCCAAGCCCATTACTATAAAGCTCGGTAATAAACAATTTACTATTAATCCTGAAGATTCACGTCTAAATGCTTCCATTCCTGCATATGCATTTGATTCACGTGTTTCTATTATTGTTCTTGGCACAATTGCTGTTGATAAATCCAATACCGATACATTCAACATCGGAATCTCTTCACACATTTGTATGCCACGTAATGCCAAATCTCCTATACCTTTAAATGAAGGTTGATTTGAACTTGCGTCCCTTTTTGGGGTAATTCTTCTATTTTCTACACTACTAATTTTTTCTATCATCATAATTTATTATAACAATTGAACATTTTATTTAAAAGACGTCAATTACAAAAATTGCCCGATTAGACGTAAATGTTAAGGCAATGTTAAGATGCCTTTTTGATTTTTTTTATAAAAATAGAATTATTTAATCTATTTTTATAAAATCTAACTTTTTATTTAATTTAATATAATTTTCAAATAACAAAAATTGTATTTTTTACATTTAACATTTTTGTAAAAAATTGTAAATTTTTATTAAGAAATTTAAATTTTAAACATATTTTTAATAAAACACACTGCATCGTCTTTTGTTTTAACGTCACCATTAAGTTGGGCGTCATGCAAGGAATCAATAATTTCGCCAAGCTGAGGAGAAGGTTTTATATTTAAAAGTTTAATAATCTCGTTGCCTGAAAGCAGCTTAGGTAAAGGTTTAAGCGTATCTTCAACTTCAAGATAATAATTTAAAAGTCTATTTAAAGAAGTAATATTGCATTCAACAATCTCATCCGTTATCATTGGCCCTCTTGCGGATAATCTATCAGCCTGAGCCAAAATAATATTATCAATGCAATTTGATAACATACGTCTTATGTATCGCATCATCATCTTTTCATTAACTTCCGGATTATGCATTACCTGTGAAGGATAGATATGATATTTTATCATATCGTGAATATAGTTAATCTGTTTATTGGAAAAATTTAAAGATTTTAAAAAGCTAATAGACATTTTTGCACCTACATCATCATGTTTAATAAATCTATGTCTATCTTGTTCAATAGTCCAAGTTGAGTATTTTCCCATATCATGCATGAAGCCTGCAAGTTTTAAATAAGCAAGCCTGGGGAAACCGCCGAAATCAACAGAATTCATATGTTCTTTAACCGTGTCAATAGAATTATTATAAATTATACCTATTTGCCTTACGGTTTCTATACAATGATGAAATAAATCAAGATGGTGATGTGAGTTTGGAGGAACAAGCTTTAACTCTCTTACAAAAGGAAATATTTCCTCCAAAATATCGCATTTATCCATTAATAATAAAGTTTTATCAACATATTCACCTGAAAACATCTTTATAATTTCATATTGAATGCGTTCAACTGCAGGTTTATGCAAAAGATGTTTAAATTTTTTCAAATTTTCACAACAAACAATATCAAAGCCTAAAATAGAATTAAATCGAAAAATTCTAAGAATTCTCAAAGGATCATCCTCTAGATTTTTTTCTGAAATTAGTCTGATTTTTTTATTTTTTAAATCATCTAATCCACCTGTCAAATCTGTTATTTCATGTGTCTTAAGGTTTATAGCCAGTGAATTTATTGTCAAATCCCGACGTTTCAAATCTTTTTCTAAAGAATTTTCTATAGGATTAGTAACATCGATATAATTAATTTTATCTTTTAATACAATACGATAAATTTTATTAATTTCGTCTAAAGGGATAAATTTTGCATCAAAAAACCCGGCAAGCTTAAGAGCAAAATCTTTTGCTTCTAGGTCGCAAACAATTATATCGTGGTCTAAAATTTCTTTACCTAAATATAAATCCCTGACTGCACCACCGACCAAATATATTTCGTTGTCAAAATTTTTTGATATGGAATTTAATATTTCATCACTTTTTAGTCTTTGTATTATATTCATAAATTATATTTCCCAATGCGACAGTAACAGCAGTTTCAGCTTTCAAAATTAAATTACCCAAAGTTAACATTTCAACGTTATTTTTATCTTTAAATAATTTAAATTCTCTATCAGAAAACCCACCTTCCGGACCGATTATAACCAATATCTCGTCATCTTCATTAATCGGCTCTATATCTTTAAGGGTATTTACTGCCTCTCTTTCACAAAAAACTATAACTCTTTGGAATTTGCTAATCAGATTTTCCAAAGTATCCAATTCAAAACAAACCGGAATATCCGCTCTTTCGCATTGTTTTGAAGCTTCATACATAATTTTTTGCCACTTAGCTATTTTTTTTTGAATAATTTCAACATTAACAGCACAATTGTCAGTATGAACAGGATATATTCCCGTGACGCCAAGTTCTGTAGCTTTTTCAACAACAAAGGATTGTGCTTCACTTCTGAGCGGACTCTGTGCCAAATATAATCTAAAACCAAGCCTCCTAAAAGATTTATAACTATTTTCAATTTTTACTTGAACCTCATCTGATGTTACTTTATCAACAACAGTTTCGTATTCAATTTGATTTTCGTCAATAAATAAAAGTTTTTCACCTTTTCTTATTCTCAATGCTCTTGCAAGATGATTGTATGTATCTTTATCAGATATATTAATATAATTATTATTTATGTCTTTTGTACTAATAAAAAAATGAGGCATAAATTTATAATACAACAAAATTGTTAATTTTTATATTAATATTGTAGTAAAAAAAATATTATTGTATTATTATAAAAATATGAAAAAAAACTCTGAAAAAATAATAGGCATACCAAGGGCAATGTCCTTTTATAACAATTATCCCTTTTACTACGGATTTTTTACGGATTTAGGGATAAAAATCGTATTATCTGATGTAACAACAAAACAGACTATGTCAAGCGGTTCTGCCCTGGTTGTTACTGAAACATGTCTACCTATAAAAGTTTATATAGGTCATATCCTCAATTTAATAGACAAAGGCGTGGATAAAATATTTGTACCTTCAATACAATCCATTGCTCCTAAAATCTATAATTGTTCAAAAATAAGAGGATTACCGGATTTAGTCAGAAATGTTATTAAACGTGATTTTACAATTATAGAAGCTACTCTTGATAAGTCTGAAAAAAATCACGGATTATATGATTTTCTAAAAGAAATGGCTGCTCCGTTCGGAATTACAGACGAAAAAGTAATTAAAAAAGCCTCTAAAGCCGGTTGGAAATGCTATAATAACTTTCATATAATGGTAAAATCAGGAATGAGCTATAAAAAAGCCATAAATTACGCACTTCAAGGCAAAGTATTTATTGAAAGTCAAACCAAAGAATATCCTATATCTATTGCACTGGTATCTCATGGTTATAATATTTATGACGATAGAACTTGCATGAAAATTTTTGATAAACTTGAAGCAATGGATGTAAAAGTATTCACATCTTTACAACTTTCAAATGAGCAACTGGATGATGGTATTGCATCACTGGGTAATGAACAATACTGGGCAAATGAATATGATATGACAGGAAGTGCCGGTCACTATCTCAAAGATAATAGAATTGACGGTATTATAACTTTAACAGCATTTGGCTGCGGACCGGATTCGTTAATGGTTGAAAGAATTACTAGAAAAGCAAAAAGATTTAACAAACCTCTTTTAAATCTTACAATTGATGAACATACAGGGGAAGCCGGTTTCATTACCAGATTAGAAGCATTTGTTGACATGCTTTTCCGTAAAAAACGTGCCAACATAATTAATAATATCGAAATTAACGGTCAAAAATCCGAATATATTCCTAACACAAATTTTATTGAAACAAAATAAAAAAAAGTCCTTTCGGACTTTTTTTAAGCTTTTCTTTTACGAGCGGCTTCAGATTTACGTTTTCTTTTAACGCTAGGCTTTTCATATCTTTCACGTTTTTTAACTTCTGAAAGAATGCCGGCTTTTTGAATTTTTTTCTTAAAACGTCTCAATGCACTTTCAATTGATTCGTTTTCGCCAACTTTAACTTCTGCCATTTATATTTTCACCACCTTTATTAATCTTGTGTAACAAAATGTATTTTAACATAAATAAAATAAAATAGCAAATTATCTAAAATTATAATACTCTTTACAAAAAAGTATAAAATTTGTATAATAATAAAAAATTGGAGATAAAATATGGATCATTTAAAAGTAGCAATTGGCAGCGACCATGGCGGATTTAGTTACAAACAAAAAATTATAGAATATCTACAAGCTAGAGATATTGAATACACTGATGTCGGAACATATACTATGGAATCTTGCGATTACCCTATAATTGCAAGAAGTGTAGCAGAACTTGTTGTATCAGGTCAGGTCGACAGAGGAATTTTGGTATGTGGAACCGGTATTGGAATGTCTATTGCCGCAAATAAAATAAGAGGTGTACGTGCAGCTCTTTGCGGAGATACTTATTCAGCAAGAGTATCCCGTGCTCATAACAACGCTAATATTCTAT
Organism: Candidatus Gastranaerophilales bacterium; assembly: GCA_944323365.1. Classification (GTDB taxonomy): domain Bacteria; phylum Cyanobacteriota; class Vampirovibrionia; order Gastranaerophilales; family Gastranaerophilaceae; genus SIG32. The sequence goes on along the minus strand of CALUSG010000045.1, from coordinate 29,229 downwards.
GTTTGGGAGAAAGAGTTATCGGTGAACATTTAGCCCTTGATATTGTCGATGTGTGGCTTAAAACAGGATTTGAAGGCGGAAGGCACAAACGCAGAGTTGATATTATTGAATAGAGGATAAAAGTGGTTGATACAGAAAAACTTGCCTGTGTTATAGCTCGTATATTAGATGATAAATTAGCAAGCGATATCACGATATTAAATATAAGCAATGTCTCGTCATTGGGAGATTATTTTGTGATAGCTTCAGCAGATTCTCCGACTCAGGTTAAAGCCTTGATGATGAACGTAAAAGAGCTTATTAAAAAACATTTTAACAGAACTCCTTCACGAATCGAAAATGATTTAAAAAATCGATGGAATCTTTTAGATTATGGAGATGTTATAGTGCATATTTTGCATAAAGATGAACGTGAAACGTATGCTCTGGAAAAATTTTGGAGCCACGCTTTCAAAATTTCAGAAGATGACTGGAAAAAATTATCCGAAGAATATAGTGAATATAATTAATATTTCTACATAATTTTACAAATTAATACAAATAAGATACAATATAAGCATGGAAAATAATTTAGATAAACAAATTAATGATGCCATTATGGAAATGGCTAAAGATCCTCAAAACGCAGAAGGATATCATAAACTTTCAGAACTTTACCTGCAACAGGAAAATTATGACAAAGTAATGTCTGTATTGGAAAGTCTTTTAGCAATTCATCCTGACGATTTAAGAGCACTAATCGGTATGGGTACAATGTGGTTTTACGAAAAAGATTTTAGAAAATCACTTTCATACTACAACAGAGCTCTAGAAATTAATCCTAAAAATTATTTAATATACTACAATATAGGTAATGTTTTTGCTGAATGGAAAAATTTTCCAAAGGCTCTTTTCTATTACAATCGTGCAATAGATTTAAATTCAACAAATCCTGAAATTTATAATGCTATAGCACTTTTATATGCGGACAATGAAGATTATATTGAATCAAAAGCTTACTATGAAAAAGCATTATCACTGGATCCTGAAAATCTTACTGCATTAATTGATATGGGTAATGTTTGTTTCAAAATGTTTGACTATAAAACAGCTTTAGAACTTTATAAAAAAGTATTTGTTCTTAATCCTGATAATAAGATTGTTGCAATATGCATAGGAAATACTCTTACTTTAATGAAAGAAAGAGAACAGGCATACAATTACTTTGAAAAAGCTCTTACAATGGAAGGCGATAATTATAAGGCTTACATCTGTTATGCTATTGCACTTTCTGAATTTAAAGAATATAACATGGCAGAAGAGATGTACAAACGTGCAATAAACTTAAATCCAAAAGAGAAAAATGCATATTTACTTTTAGCAAATCTCTATACAAACTACAACAGAGTTGATTTAGCACTTAATTTATACAAAGAAGCCTTGCGGGTTGTTCCAAACGATGCTGAAACATATATGCTCTTAGGCAATGCACACTATTTGGATGGTGACATACAAAAGGCTATTGCATCTTACCGTTCTTCGATTGATATTGAACCTGAAAGTGACGAACACAGGCTTGTATATATTCAAGTTATGGATGAATATATTGACAAAAAACGTAATGGAGAATTAGATTGACTAGACCATATATGATTGAACGTATTGTTGCAGCTCTAAGCTACATAACAATGGGGTTTGCAGGTTTTATTTGGCTGATTATAGGTATATTCACAAAATCGCCTTTAAGACCATTTATGCAATACCATATATTTCAATCAATATTCATATCCATAGCTTATTTTTTATTAAGTTATATACTGGGTTTTCTTCTTAATATATTAAGCTTTATACCGCTTATAAATCAATTAACCGCACAGATAACATTCTACTTAAACACCCCGTTATTTGGAGTATATTCAATTATTCAAGTTATTGTTTACGGAATAATAATATACTTAGCAGTAACTTCATTTATGGGTATGTACAGCAGATTCCCCTGGATATCAGATATAATTGACCAAAACTTAAGATATTAAGTTTTTTTAGATAAAACAACAGCATTAGAAAGAGGTATTCCGCCTTGGACTTGCGGACTGTTGACAACCTTTCCGTTAACATACATAACAGTAGAGCCGCCTCCATCAAGATTAATTGCGTTAATACATCCAATAGATTTCATAAAATTGGCAAGCTGCATCAATGTCATACCGACAGAACTGCCTTCACGCCCGTCTACAGACACTAAAATTAAATTATTATCTAAGGTATAACCTATTGCACTGCGAGGATTTTTACCACCGATAGCACTTAATTTTTGAGCGGTCATGTCAACGAAAACTTCGTCATTTTTAACAAGATAAGGTCCGCCGCTTATAATGTGTTTTACATTTTTCCATTCAGGAATAGTTGAAATATCTAATTTAACTTTGTCACCGAGTTTAAATTTGCTTAACGAAGAAGAAGGGCCTGCAATTACAAAGCCGTTTTGCGGAATTTGAAGTGCTGAAGTGGAAATTTGTACGATTTTATTGTCTTCAACGGCAAATTGCAGGCCATATTTCGGAGTCATAGGTGCTGTACGGCCCCAATCGGGAGTATATGCTAATACATACGTAGATAACATTCTTGGCTGATTTATATTATCAACTTTTACTGTTAAATCCTTTGTTTTAATTGAAGCATTAAGTTGAATTCTTGCGACATCATAACCATTTTCAAAAATACCAAATGCGACTCTATTGTAAATTGGACCTGTATATATTTTCTCATTAATCATTAAAGTTCCTAAAGGTACACCTGTTTGAGGTTTAAAATATGTCCCGTTTAATGCTATTAAAGCATTATTTTCTTTAGCAATATTAGAAATTGTTTTTTTACTGCTTAACGTATCTGAGGCAAGTGCGGGAAACAATTCATAATCTTTTGCAAGCTTAGGGTTAACTTCAACAACATTAATTTTTACCGGCCTGGAATCATAGTATTTAGTAAGCTTAATGTGTTTAATACCTTTATCAATATCATAGATAATGGCATTAGGATATCTTTTTTGAACACTTTCATCGAAATTTTTAAGCTCAGCCTCACTAGAAACTTCAGTTATTATACTAATAGATGCCTGATTAGTATTAATAACAGGATTAGAAACTTTTGCAAATAAATCATTAGCCATAATAGGCAAAAATACTGATTGTGTAAATGCTCCTACAATGACAATATTTACTGCCAAAGTTAAAATATTAAAATAACGTTTTTGCGGGCAAAACAATATAGTATCCATAGCAATCACCTCAGGATACCTTTTTGTTTATAGAGTGGGGTGGGGAATAACACTCTTTGGCAATAATATTATTCCCTGAAAACGCCCGTATATAACGAATTTAACAGTTAACCCGACAAGATTTTACAAAACTAAATATTGTACAAAATACATTTTAATCAACATTTACAGGTTCTCTTAAAATTTTATCAATAGCTTCACGAGCAGTAAAGACCAAATTTTCAGGAATATTATCAATAGTAGTAAATTGTCTTAAGACATCGACCGTACGCTTAAACGCTCTAACAATATCACCTTCACCAATATCAATTTGCTCGACAACCGTTTCCCATTCAGCACCCTCACACCACAATTCTATCAAAGAAGAAAAATATGGATTTATATATAATGGGTTATCCACCATATGATTTTTTTGGACTCTTTCTACTTTATGTTTTATATCTTTTATTAAGTTAAGAGTTTTTCTAATTTGCTTAGAATAAGGAATATAAGGGATATCAACCCTCAAATCTTCAGTGGTAATGGCACAAATAACAGCCGCAAGCTGAGAAGGTGTAAGATTATCCAATACATTTGAAAAAACAATTTCAGAAATAAACAATTCATTTTCAGAACGAATTTGCGAAGTGGTAATTCCAATTTGAGTAGGATAATCATCAACCAAATATCCCATATCAATTAATACAGCTCTGTGTGACAAAAAATCATTCCAGTAAATATCACGCTGACGCTCCATTTCCTTATCAAGACTGGCTTGTTTTTGATAAAGCCTTGTTAAAACTTCGAGATTTTTGTAGTGTTTTTTGTATTTATTACAATGTTCACAAGGAAACGAATGTATTATTTTAAGAAGCTCTTTATTTTTTTCGCCGAACTTGAGAATTTCAGGCGATAAAGGTCTGTTTTTTTTCTTTTCTTGTTTCAAGATTTGTTTATAAGTCATACGATTTTGCACATACAGACTGCGATTTTTGTCATAATACTTAAAATCTTTATCCGATAAATTATAAGGACAAACAGTTTGCCTATCAGCAATTTCTGCTTTAATTAACTCATATTTTTTTAGAATTGGCTGCATTCTTGAACCGGCAGAATAATATCCGAAGCTTTTAGAAATAAGCTCTTTAGCTTCATCAAGACTAAACCGCTGCAATAAATTCAAGACCATTGAATAACTAGGTGAGAATCTGCTTTCTAAAGGATTTGCACTACTCAAAACAAGTTCCGCAACCTCTTCCGGTGACTGAAAAGGAGTACCTACCACAACAACATAACCGATTTCGTCCATTCCACGACGGCCTGCACGTCCTGACATTTGCAAAAATTCATTTGCAGTAAGCATTCTATGGCCTGAATCTGTCTTTTTACTAACAGTACTTATAACAGTAGATCTTGCAGGCATGTTAATCCCTGCGGCAAGTGTTTCAGTTGCGAACACAACCTTTATAAGTCCTTTTTGAAACAATTTTTCAACCAAGTTTTTCCAACCAGGTAAAAGGCCTGCATGGTGGGATGCTACCCCTTGCAATAAAAATTCAATATGCTTATTATTATATAAATGTGGATTTTCAGCTATGTATTCATCTATAAACTGCCTGATAGCGGCCTGTTCGTCCTTAGTAATTAAACCTAAAGATGCACACTGCTCCATTTGCTCATCACATTTTTTTCTGGAAAAAGTAAAATAAATTGCCGGAAGCATGTCTAATGCCGCAAGATTACGGACAACATTTTTGACAGGCGATTTCTGTGTATTCTTGGCATGGCGGCCCCATTGACGTTTTTCAGGTCTGATTTTTTTATTCAACTGACCTGTAGGTGTCAAAAGCGGTAATAGCTTATCCGGTTGAGAACTGTCATAATAATAAAATCTCAATGGAACAGGCCGAAAATCAGTATTAACAAGTTTGGTATCAGAATGAACAGTATTTATCCAGGCTGTTAATTCATCTGCATTTGCAACCGTAGCTGACAAAGCAATTATTTGGATGTTAACAGGGCAGTAAATTATACTTTCTTCCCATACGGTACCACGCTGTTCATCATTCATATAATGAACTTCATCCAAAACAATATATTTAACATCTTTTAAATTATCCGCAACAGCCCCAAAATTAGTACCGTAAAGCATGTTACGAAAAACTTCGGTTGTCATAATAACAATTTGAGCATTACGATTAATAGATGTATCACCTGTTAAAAGCCCGACTCTATCATGACCGTATTTTTCGCCAAAATCATAATATTTCTGATTTGACAACGCTTTTAATGGCGTAGTGTAAAAAATTCTTTTTCCTTCTTCTAAAGCCCTATGTATAGCGTGTTGAGCGATGACTGTTTTTCCTGCACCGGTAGGTGCACACACAACAACACTTTTACCTTCGTCAATAAATTGACAAGCTTCTTTTTGAAAATCATCCAGCTCAAAAGGGAAAGTATATATCACTTATCTAAATACCTCATTATACATAGCAGTAAAACTTTTGCCGCCTTCTTCAATAGTTGAGCCAAAAGCTCCCAATCCGGTTATGCCGTTAGTTGCATTACCTTCTAAAGCAAATTGAAACAAATCATGCCCCCATTTATTTGGACCTTTGAAACCATTTATATCAAACATAAAAACCGGCCTTGAAACAGGCGACATATATTGTACCAATACCGTTCCATCAGCAAGAACATAAGCAGGATAACTATTTTTGATATTACTATCACTGAAATTTTGTCCGGGATCTGCTCCTAGATAATCTTCCGTATCCTGATTCTGCTCAGCTTGCACAATATCAACACCATGATAATCTTCCGTCAAACAACCATTTGCTAAAGCATCAGATTCACAGTATTTTTGAACCTTTAATTTTTCATTAAAAACTTTTTTGTAATACCAACTACAGTCTGTAAAGCTACCATTTGAAATAGGTACACCCTGATCATTACATTCCCAAGCAATACATGTACCATATTGATTTGTTTCGGTACAATTAACCTGTTGACAATATTTATCAGGAGTTTTATCCCAATAGAAACAATTTACCGGAAGCCCGTATTCGGTTTGAGCCGCATAAAAAGCATTATATATCTTTGAATATACCGTTTTAAACTGGTTTTTCAAAATATTATCTTGGATTTTAGCTGAAAGAGTCGGTATTGTAAGTGCTGCAACTACACCTATAACACCCAAAGTAATAAGGACTTCTGCTAAAGTAAATGCTAATTGATTTCTAATTTTCATAATAAAAACTCCTTTAAATTTTATCAAAACCAGTATATTTTCTTAATACATCAGGTATAATAACAGATCCGTCCGCCTGTTGATAATTTTCGACAATCGCTGCAAAAGTTCTGCCAACAGCCAAACCTGACCCGTTAATTGTATGCACAAACTGAGTTTTACCTGTCTGCTTATCACGATAACGAATATTAGCTCTTCTTGCTTGATAATCGCCATAATTTGAACAGCTTGAAATTTCTTTATAAGTACCATAAGATGGCATCCAAACTTCCAAATCCCAGCACTTATTTGCTGAAAATCCAATATCTGCTGTACATAAAGCCTCACGTCTATATGGTAATTCTAATAACTGAAGCATTTTTTCAGCATCTTCAGTCAATTTTTCATGTTCTTCCTTACTTGTTTGCGGAGTACACAATTTAACAAGTTCAACTTTATTAAATTGATGAACTCTTATTAACCCTCGAGTATCCTTTCCTGCTGAGCCAGCTTCTCTCCTGAAACAAGGTGTATAAGCGGTCATGTATTTAGGCAAATCATCTTCTGATAAAATTTCACCCGAATAAATATTTGTAACAGGAACTTCAGCAGTTGGGATAAGATATAAATCTTCATCTACGCATTTATACATATCGTCAGCGAATTTCGGAAGCTGACCGGTGCCGGTCATGGTAGCTGCATTAGCCATAAACGTCGGAAGAATTTCTTCATAACCTTGATTTTGCGTATGATAATCTAAAAAGAAATTAATTATAGCACGTTCAAGCTTTGCACCCAGGCCACGATACAATGTAAACCTACTTTGAGAAAGTTTTACTCCTCGCTCAAAATCTACTAAATTTTTTTCTTCACAAATATCCCAGTGCGGCTTAAATTCAAAATCGAATTTTCTTGGCTCGCCCCACTTGTAAACCTCTACATTATCATCTTCCGATGTACCGATAGGTGTTGTTTCATCGGGTATATTCGGAATATGAAGAAGTAATTTTTTTTGTTTTTCATCAAGTTCAGACTGTTTTTCTTCCAATAATTTTATTTCATCACCAATTTTTCTAACATCTTCTTGGATTGCGTCCGTATTCTGCCCCTGTTTTTTAAGTTCTCCGATTTTTTGTGATTCAACTTTACGTCTAGCACGTAATTCATCAGCTTTCGCCTGAATTTTTCGTCTTTCTACATCAATCTCTATTACTTCATCCACAGACAAATCCGGGTTGCGTCTTTTAAGCAACTCATTTATTTTTTCAGGATTTTCTCTAATTAATTTAATATCCAGCATTTATAACCTCTTTCTATTTATATTTTAGTTTAAATATAAGTTATAATCAAGCATAAATATCAATCCATGGATTGATTTACATTTACAATAAAATACGGATAATATATAGTGAAGGGATATGTTATGTTTAAAAAGCTTGCATTACAATTAAAATTAGCTAATGAAGAAAAAAACAAAAATATGACTTCGCCTTTTAGCGAAGAATTTTTGACCCCTAAAAATAAATTTTTAAAAGACTTATCTAAAAAAGCTGTTGAATTATATGAAAGACAGAACGATATAAAAAACTTTTCTCAATTAGTATTATCTAATCCTGAAAATACTTCGCATGATAAACTTGTAAATAAACTTTTTAATGAAGGAGTTGTTGATCCATTTGTCGACGATAAACTTGCACATCTTGCTGATAACAAAAAGTTACTAAAGGATCTTGGATTACTTGATTAATTATATTTACCTAATTGTTACGAAACATTAAATAATTTATTATAAAAAAGCAATTTCTATAACCATAATCTTTTTATATAAATAAGGTTAGGAAAAAAGGTAGGTTAATTATGGGTATAGGACAAATTGCAAGTAAAGGTATGAACTATATGGGCAGACTTATATTTGATGATAGGTTTGCTTCAAAAGTAACAAGTAATTTAAAAGCTTATAAAAGATACAATAAAAAAATAGGCAAAGGTCGTTTTTATCAATTTCACAAACAAGTAGGCGAAGCATTAAAACGTGCAGATAAAACAACAAAAAACAAAAAAATCTTTGAAAGCTTGAAGGACTCACTAAAATCATACAAAACTGATGTATTAGCTTTATGGAAAAATAAAGATGCAGGTTTCTTCAAAAAAATAGGCGGGACACTTAAAGGTTTAGGCAAAAGAGCACCGTTGTTAGGTACCGCATTAATGTTAGCGTTCGAATTACCTAATATATTTAAAGCAACAAAAGATGGCGGTTTAATAAATGGAGCTACAGAGGCAGCAAAAAGCGGCGTACGAATTGCGGCCGGCGTAGGATTTGGTGCGATTGGTACTGCTTTACTTGGGCCTGTTGGTAGTATTTTAGGTTTCTTAGTCGGTGATTTTGTTGGTAAATTGGTTGTCGGCAAAAACTATTCCGAAAAAAAAGCTGCTGCTGCCGAGGAGACTCAAAAACAAACCTCACATCACACCAACTTAACACCTGAAGAAATTGCACTGTACCAAAAACTTTTATACGGTTCAAATATGAATAATGATTTTTTAGCTAATGCATATTTTGGAAATCAAGCGAATCAACAATCCCAACTTGATGTTCAAGCTTAAGCCCGATATTATCGGGCTTAACATTTTTTAACAAAATGGCAATTATTTAGAGCAAAAAATTTTAATATAAATATACGGGGAAAAATAGGATAACAGGGGAAATGTCAAGTAACATACCATACGTAAAATACCAAGATTTAAATTATCTTGCACAATATGTAACCGGAGCATCAATAAACCACATGGCAACACCAATACTGCCTACATTGGGGACAATGTATTTATTTGAAGGTGGTATGTGGGCTTTTAATAACAGAAAAGACTTAAAAGGTGCATTCGGAAAAATCAAAACAAAATCAGCAGAAAATATACAAATACGTAAATCTTCAAAAAACATTTTTGAGACAAGTAAAAAAATATTAAATAAAAATGACTTAGCTAATTTTGTCAAAAGTTTACCAAAGGATGCAGCATATAATACATTAAGGCAAGAAGCCCAAGCAGCACTACAAAATGGTAATATTGAAAAATTAAAAGCGTTGGAAGCAAAAAAAGCTAAAATTGATTATATTTCATATAAAAATAGGCCAATGCCAACGGGGAAAGTAAAAAAAGCAGTACGAGTCGTAAAAGACAAAACAGGTATAACAGCTGCAAAATCAGCAACTAAAAAAGCCGTAGCAACCAGCAGTAAACTTCGCTTTCTTAAAAAAATTGCAAAAGGTGGAGCCGGCATGGCCGTTATTTCAGGGCTGTGCGAAGTTCCAAATGTTATAAGCACATACAAAGAACTTGGTAAAGAAGCCGGCAGAAGACAACTTAGAAAATCTGCAGTTAACGTAGCGGCTGAAGCCGTTGGATATTTAGCAGGTGCAAAAGCAGGAGCTGCAATTGGAGCTGCTGTAGGTTCAATTGTTCCGGGCATAGGAACGGTAATCGGCGGAGCAATTGGTGTTGCATGCGGAGTTTTAGGCAGCGTACTTTTAGGAAAAGCTGCAAGAAGTATTCAAGGCAAAGATGAATTAGAACTTGCTGAAGAACAAAAAGTTGAGGATTTGGCAATTGCAGCCACTAAGGATTCTGAACTTAGGGAAGCTTTGATTCTTGAAAGTGCAAACAAACTTAATCAAGAAATGGAAACCAATGGAGAATTATCTGAAAACGGACAATTAGCGGCTAATACAATTGATAAAATAATTGAAGAAATGAATACAACTAATACAACCAGCGATGTACAAGTTGTTCAACAACAAACTCAACAGACAACGACTAATACTGAAACTCAAACCGCTAATAATTCTAATAATGATAATCAAGAGATTTTAAACATATTATCAACTATCGGAAACTTTGAGATAACACAAAATTTTGCACCACAAACAAACTTCAATCCGACAATGTTCAATCCATTTCTATTAAATAATCCATACAATATGTATAATACAAATAATTTTACGATATAAAAAAAACCGGCAGTGCCGGTTTTTTTTTATAATGAAGTTACATTGAAATCACGTTCGGAAACCGATGACGTAGAGTCAAAAATCTTTGTTAAAAATCTTTCAATAAAAGCTTCCATACCTTTGATTTCATTTGTTAAAGCATCGAAATTATCTTTTCTAGCTTCAGTCATTGCATTTGAAAAACTTTCTTCTTGATACATTTTTATACTCCTATCTCACAAGTATATATACGTAACTTTATTCCAATAACTTTAACTTTTTAAACAATATTGTTACAAAATTTAGTATTATAGGAAATTTAAAAAAATTTAAAGTAAAATAAAATTATTAGAGGAAGTACATGAAAAATTTTCAACTAACGAGTTATAATTATTACTCTAGCAGACGCGATATGGAAGTTATATCGCAAATAGTAGAGTCTTTAAAAAAAATATTGGAAGAAGATAAGCATGCCGAACAACCGCTATTTTTAAAAACATCTGAAAATTTAATTCTGAATATTGCAAGAATGGTTGTTCAAGAAAAAAAGAAGACTTTTTTAATTGGAATAACCGGAGAAAGTGCCTCAGGCAAAACTGTATTCGTTGACAATACAATAAAGGCATGCATAAAAGACAAAAAAGAAGGTATATATACAGTAATAAGATGTGACGATTACTATAAAGATACATCAAAAGAACTTGAAGAAGCCGGAAGCTATGAAGAATTATTTAAAACCGGTTTTAGTTTTGATACACCGGAGGCTATTGACCTTGAATTAATGAAAAAACACTTAATAAAGCTTAAGTCCGGAGAAACCGTTGTATCTCCCAAATATGATTTTGTTACCTGTGTATCAGACCCGAATGGTGATAAAAAAACTCCTGCAAAAGTTGTTTTGACTGAAGGCTTATACGTATTAAATAAAGGTCTTGATGAAATAATGGATGTAAAAGTTTATGTGTTTACACCATTAGAAGTTATAAAAGACAGATGGTACAGACGAGCCGCATTACGAGGCAAAACAGGGGCTGCCGCAGATTTACAATTTAGAGATGTAAATAAAACTGCTCAAGAATATATTCGACCAAATTATCAAATTGCAGATGCTGTTATAAATGGAATGGTCAGCCAGGAATATATTCAACAGATTACCGATAAAATTTTTAACACACTAAAAAATATTGATTATTAAAAATGGGTACAAAAAATGTACCCATTAGTTTTACCGCACTCTTTGACAAGGACATGTTTCTTCGGTATTGAAAGCCTTAGTGCATTCGTTACAACGTGGAATAATTTTCACCTTTTCACAACAATCAGATTTGTGACATTTTTGCGGTTTTACTTTTTCACACTTATTACAGTTTCTAAACCCGGTAAAAGGGTTCAAACTGCCAAGCCCGTCATATGTCCAGGCAAATGCACCTTGTGCGGGTAATAAGAAAAAAGCAAATAATGCCAATGAGGAAATAGTTTTTTTCATATTAGTCTCCTTACTGCTAACTGATGTTAGCTACATAACTATTGTAAAACTGCTTATCCCAAAAAACTACATTAAAATAGGCAATACATTCTACCCGAATGGAGCTGATAAAAAGTTTAATAAAAAAAGCGGACTTATTAAGTCCGCTTTCAAAATAATATAACAAACTTTATTTTGTTATACTAGCATCTTCGCAAAGAATAACATAAATTTGTTCTCCAGCTTTTGCGTGATATTTAAGACCTGGAGTTACAAGTCCTAAAATCAAACCAACACCAGCACCAATAGGAGTACCGATAGCAATACCGGTTCCAATTTCAGCAGGATTAGGTATAAATGCAAAACCAACACCGGCACCTGTACCAACAGCACCTAAACCAACAGTATATAAAGCAACTTTACCTGCTGTCATCCAAGGACCTTCTTTTAAAGCGTAATCTTTATAGAATGGTTTTGCGTTCAAATCAATTGTCTTACCGTCAGGTGTACAAATTTCTGTTAATTGAATATATGCACGAGCATTTTTGTTGAACCATTTTGGATCTTGAATACTTAATACTTTACCTGAAAATACAGAATTTGCAGGGATTAATAAAGTACCTTCTTCAGTACAAATATCCTGCGGGTTAACAAATTTAACTATGTCACCTGATTTTGCTGCTTCAGATTTAAATTTATCAGAAAAAGCAACTTCAAGAACGTTACCGCTTACAATAATGTTTCTTTTGTTAGTAATTTTAACGGTATCGTTTGGAGCATTTTTCTTAACATTTAAATGTTCAATCGCAAGAACTTTTTCTAAATCAGGGCCAACATATTCTTCTTTAACCAAACCGATTTTATCTCTTAATCTAGCAAGAAGAACAGCTGCTTCAGCTCTTGTTAAATCATCCAACGGTCTTAATTCTTTTGCGTTAGGGTAATTTACATAAATACCATAAGCAAGAGATTTTGCATAAACTAATTTAGCCCAAGATGGAATTAAATTAGAATCAGTAAAATAATTCAATACAGAATAGTCAGCAACCATGTCTTTTGTAATATGACTGATAACAGATTGAGCTTCATCTCTTAACATAATTTGATGAGGTTTAAAGGTTTTGTCAGGATAACCATATACCAAACCTAACTGATCAGAACGCAATACATCAGAATAGAATGCGTCTGTTGATTTAAGATCAGAAAATTTATTTCCGATAGTAACTTTCAAGTTGTCATTTGCTAAAACTTTTAATAAAGCAGAAACAAACTCAACTCTTTCCATTCCATCTTCCGGATAAAAATTACCGGAAGCATCGATAGTCATAATATTATTTGATACGACATCAGCGATTTCAGCACTTGCCCAATAATCTTTACTTACGTCCATAATTTTAGTACTGGCAGCAAGCACCGGAGCAGCATTCCAAGCCATCAAACTAATGACCATCAATCCAGCTAAAAATTTTTTCATGTTCACTTCCTTTTTCTTACTACTGGTAAAACAATTTTTTTTATAGTATAACTTATTTAGGAAAATTTGTAAAGTATTGGGAGAGATTATGGATAATTATACTATGACTAAAATAGTTGCAACTCTTGGGCCAGCAAGCAACACAAAAGAAAAAATTAAAGAATTACACGATGCCGGAGTAACAATTTTTAGAATAAATTCATCGCATGAAACTCCGGAAGTTCACCAAAAAACTTTAGACATAATAAGACAAATAGAAAAAGAAGAAAAAACTTTAATACCTGTATTACTTGATTTACAAGGCCCAAAAATCAGAATAGGTAACTTAGAAAATCCTATTGAAATTCAAAAAGGTGAAATTTTAAAATTTAGACATCAGGATAAATATGAAAACAACATAATACCTGTTGACTATGAAGGCATTGCTAGAGATGTTTCTAAAGGAGAAAAAATTCTCATTGATGATGGCAAAATTCAACTTGAAGTTACTGAAGTCAATGGTGACATTATAAGTGCAAAAGTTTTAACTGAAGGACTATTAAAACAACGTAAAGGAATAAATATTCCGGGTTCTACCGGAAGTATAAATGTTTTAACAGAAAGAGATAAGATTTTTATTGACTTTGCTGTTAAAAACGATATAGATTACATTGGCTTATCATTTGTACGAACTCCTGATGATGTTGCACAATTACGACAAATACTCCATGACAAAAACAGTAATATAAAAATTATTTCAAAAATAGAAAAGCCTCAAGCCGTATATAATATAGACAAAATAATTGAATTGTCAGACGGAATAATGGTTGCCCGTGGAGATTTAGGAATTGAAATTTCAACAGAAAAAGTTCCAATAGTGCAAAAAACTATTATTAAAAAAGCAAATAATAAACGCAAAGCAGTAATTGTAGCGACTCAAATGCTTGAAAGCATGATAGAAAATCCTATACCAACCCGTGCTGAAGCTTCAGACGTTGCCAATGCAATACTCGACGGAACGGATGCCATTATGCTTTCAGGAGAAACAGCAGCAGGAAAATATCCGGTTGAGGCAGTTAAAATGATGAGATTAATTGCCGATAACACTGAAAACAGCCAATTTTTACACAAAAATTGCTTCCCGCAAAAAATGATTAACGAAAACAATACGCAAGCTATGGCTATTGGTATGGCAATTTCCGACATGATAAGAAAAGTACCTAACATCAAAGCCATTGTTGCTCTGACTGGAAGCGGCTTTACTCCAGTATTTTTATCCGGCAGCAAACCTTCTGTTCCTATTTTGGCATGCTGTCCTGATTTGGATATCTGTAGAGCTATCAAAATTTATAGAGCTGTATTCCCTGTTAATTTCAAATTTGAAAGAAAAATTGACAGAAGCTCTCTTGATAAAGTTGACCGCTTTTTAACTAAAAAATTAGGACTTAAATCAAAAGATACAGTCATAATTACCGGCTCTGTACCAAATGTTTTGGTCGGCGGAACAAACTTTATCAAAATTCATACTATTAACGAAAATTCTTAAAAAAAAAGCCCCTTTTTGGGGCTTAAATCTTTTCTAGGAAATAGGAATAGGAATTTTTCTCTCTTTTACTTAAACGGAATTCTCTCTCTTAATATACTCGTATATATATAAAGTATATACTAATGATTGAATTTCAAGTCAAATAAAAACTGTAACAAAAGTTAACAATTTTTACAAATAAGAAAAAAGATGATACAAAAAAATAGGGGTTAAGAAATGCTGGTATCAAGAATAGGAAAATTATACACGCCAAAACAGAATATAACGATGAAACAATTGCAAGAAAAATCCGAAAATAAGCAGAATAAAACGAAGAAAAAAGAATTTAAGAACGTGCAACGTCATCAAATAAATATTTAACAAAAACAGAAAAAACCGCAGGGATAAAAGCTACACCTAACAGTACTTTTGTAATGCCAAAAGTTTGGGCTACAAAACCATTTAAAGACATAATAAGAGCAACAATTCCCCATGAAAAACCGTTAATAAAGCCGCCGATAATACTTTTATATTCAGGCATGATACTTTGTGCCATATTCATAGTTACAGGTACAGCAAGCATAGTTACAAATCCCATAACAAAATAAACAGCAAAAGAGAATAACGGGAAACTCTTATATGTAGTAACAAACAAAAACATCAAAGGCAATGTTGAAATCATTGAAAAATAAAATACATTTTTAGTACCAACAAGTTTTTCAAATCTATTGCTTAATAGGGAGCCAATTCCACCTACAAAGATAAAAACAAATAATGCAAAGCCGATAAAGAATGGTGAATATCCCATATTTTTCCACAAAAATGGCAATAAAATAAAACAAGAAGTCGAAATTAAAGATTTCAACATTGAAATAATATTCAAAATATTCAACTTTCTATTAGATAAAATTTGTTTGAAAGCAGTATTCAATTTAAACGAATGTTTTCCAATAATATGATTCGACATTTTTGGAACGAATTTAAACATTAAACAAGCCCAAACTATACCAATAATAGAAAGTATCGGCATTTTATCCAAACCGAAAAATTGCGTTACGAAAGCACTCATCAAAGGGCCGACAGAATATCCAAGCGTACCCATCGCAATAAATATACCTAAGAATTTTGAAGTTTCTGCACCCGAAAATTTATTAGCAAGTCCAAGAGCTTGAGGATGGAAAAGACTTGAACCAAGACTTCCTAAAATAATAAAAACAATCATCCAAAACAAATTTGGGCTTGCCGGTGCAAGCGGTATAAAGCAAGAAGTGAACAACAAGCCCCAAAAAATAAAAGCTCGTTTATAAATTTGATCAGCAAAAAATCCAAATATAGGCTGCAAAAGAGAAGAAAATATATGCGACATACTTAAAATTATAGTTGCAACGGCCATAGAAATACCGATTTTAGCAGCAATAAACGGCATAATAGGGTTTAAAAAACCTGTATAAATATCATTAACAAAATGTGCTCCGCCAAGCCAAATTTGAGGTAATTTTTGGGATTTATTAGTCATAACAACATTATTTTAAAAACACGTAAAAAAATCAATTCGTACTTATTTCTAAGAACTAGCTAACCTGTTGAGCAATAAAATGCCTGAAAAGCCTATAAATATAGCAATAATGGAAACCCAAACAGCAATAGGTACTCCTAAAACATTTAAAACACTGTCAATTCTGACACTTTCAACTAAAATTCTTGCGGCAGAATATAGAACCAAATAGCTAAAAAAGACATAGCCCTGTTTTTTAGCCTGACGTCTAAGGATAAACAATAGTATAAAGAATATAAATAAATCCAAAAGCGATTCATACAAAAATGTTGGATGAAAATAATCATATGCCAAAAATTCTACAGGTCTTTTTGAAACGGGAATAAATACCCCCCAATCAGCATTGGTCGGATAACCAAAAGCCTCCGAATTGAAAAAATTTCCCCAACGTCCTATTGCCTGAGCCAAAATGGCCGAACAGGACAAAATATCTAAAAGTTTAAGTAAATTAAGTTTATACTTTTTAGCTAAAAAATAAACCGTAATAACTCCGAAAATAATCATTCCGTGAACAGAAAGCCCGCCCTGCCTTATATCAAAGATTTCAACAGGATGATTAATATAATAACTATAATTAACAAGACAATAATAAAGCCTTGCTCCTATAATTCCCAAAATAATTACAACAGGAGAATTATCAATAAAAAAATCTTTAGGGATATCTGAAAATTTTTTTGAGAGAAACTCTGCACAAACAACACCGGCTAATACTGCAAATGCAAGAATAATACCATACCAAAAGACAGAAAAATTTAAAATAGTAAATGCAACATCACCCGGTGACATGATTATCATTGTAAACTATCTTTCAATGCCTCAATTTTTTGTTTAACATCTTCACTATCAGAAGCTTGAGGAGCTTTTTCCAAATATACTTGATAATTTTTTAGAGCATCTTGCTTTAAAGAGTTAATCGTGCTCAAAACAGCCTCATTCGGCTCGTATTTATCTTCTAATGCTTCGTCATCTTCTACTTTTGGTGTAAAAAATGCCCCGTTTTCATCAATTCTAACACTGCCGCTTTGCAAATCAACAGATAAATTTTCCTGAGCAACAGCTAAAGAATAATAAACATCCGGCATATCAGGATTAATTGATATAGCCTTTTTAAATGACTCAATAGCATTTGCGTAATCTTCGTCCTGCGTATAAGCAACAGCCAAATTGTATTGTGACTCAAAAATAGTACCATCAAGGTCAACACTTGATTTTAAACGTTCAATAGCCGCTTTATAATCTCCTTCTTCCATATATAATTTTGCCTTAGCGTTTAATTCTTGAACAGCAAAATTATTAATACAGGCAGTTGAAATAACTGATACAAATAATATACTTAGCAATAATAAAGCTTTTTTCATTTTATCCCTCAAAAAAACATCACCTTGTAAAGTAATTATAAGTGAAAAATAAAAATATGGCAAATTTTATTAATTTAAGTTACAATTATAACAAAAGGAGAACATATGGCTAAAGTTGTAAAATTAGGTTCAAAACACCACGAAGAAGACGAAAAAAAGGATGATTTAGTATACTGTAGTTTTTGTCACAGACCAAATACACAGGTATTAAAAATGGTACAAGGTCCGGGAGTTAATATATGTTCGGAATGTGCAATGATTGCTGTACAGTATTTAATTTTAAACGACAGAATGCCGTCTGCTGAAGCACAACAAATTCTTGATGCGTTTTGGGGGAAAGCGAAAAGATAATGCCTAATAAAAATTTCCGACAGCTTAATCCTTTTGAAATAAAGGCAGAAATTATCAATCTTATTTCTAAGCTCAAAGATGTAAACGAAGCTGCAAATTATCTTGATGTGATAGAACTTTTAGATGCTCAGCCTGATAAAAAGACTATTTCCAAAATTTTATTTAAGGAATTTTATAATTTAAAAACAGATGACAACACGGTTTTATGTTTTCTTTTAGAAAGATACACTGATAAAGAAGAATTAAGCAAAAAACTTTGGGAACTTTTAAAGAATCCGGTAGTATCAGATAACGTTAAAATTGCGGCTGTTAATTTTTTAAGAGGACTTGATTCAAACTGGGAACTTGATACCGGTGATGAGCTGTTAAATGAAGAAATAATTGATGCAGATACAAAAAAATTATTAAATAATGCACTGGTAAACCCGGAAGTTCAGATAGATTTTCTTGATTTTTTAAATTCATTAAGCACTAACGATAAAATAACTTTAATTAGCTCTTTGGCCGAGGATTATACAGCAGATGCTCTAGCAAATATACTTATACCGGTATTTTTATATGACCCTGAAAGCGACAGCGGCATTACTGCCTTAAAGATGCTGGCTAATTCTAAATCTCAACTTGCTTATCACGCTTTAAATAATTCATTAGAATTTGTTAGTGAAAAAATTTTACCGCAAGTTAAAAAAAGTATTTCTACACTAAAAATAGCAGGTGTCAGGGAAGACAATACCGAAGAATTTTACAAAAAAATTCTTTCAGAATCGGCCCCCTATAAATTTTGTATAACATACCCTGACGGTCATGGAAATCAAGCTTTAATTTTTACGAGAAAAACAAACGATAATAAAATTAGATTTGTTGCCATAGTAATAGATGACTATCACGGGGTAAAAGATTGTTTTGGGTTTAATGAAATTTCAATATTTGAATGCGATAAAATTATCGAAAGATTTTATAAGTATGAAAAAGAAATTTATATTGCACCCGAAGATTTAAAAAGTATTTTGGAATACGCAGAAAAATTATCAAAACAAAATCACTGGCTTTTGCCATATGAATATATCTGCTGGAAAAACCTTCTTTCTGATATAAAAAGCCACAACTTAATTGATACACTCACCGAAAAATGCAAACGGAAAAAGTTGTCCGGCAAAGATTTAGATAAAATTTTTCAAATGGACTTCATGGACAAATGGTTTTTGGATGCAAATTACAGCGATGAATTTGAAGAACTCATAAATACTAAAACAACTGATTTTGAAGATTTAGTTATCTCAAATGTTAAAAAAGTATTTTATCCCGAAGAAGAAAAAATATGGTCAAAAAGATTACTTATGTGTGCGTTTTTAAAGTTATCCGAAAATAACAAAGAAGATGCTGAACTGCTGTATAATTTAAACTTTGACGATGAGCTTAAACAAGAACTTTTCAAAAATATTTTAAGAAAAAGTATTTACGAATACTATGTAAGTCTAAAATACAATACCGAATTAAACAATGGCAAATACGCACTAAATGAACTTGAAGATATAATATCTAAAATAGAGGACAAATGGATATGTACAAAATAATGGCATTGGACATCGGTACTAAAAGAATAGGTATTGCTTTAAGTGACTATTTACATATTTTAGCAAACGGGCACTCATATATAAACAGAGAACCCGAACAAACTGCTTTAGAACAAATCTACAAAATAGCCAAAGAAAACAATGTAAAAAAAATTGTAATTGGTTTACCTTTGAATATGGACAACACAGAAGGTGAACAAGCAAAAGACTGTAGAAATTTTGCTTGCAAAATTCAAGGTTATGAGATAATATTTGAGGATGAACGATTGACATCTGATAGTGCAGAAGAAAATTTAAGGAACAAAAAAATAGATTTTAGAAAAGATAAAGGTCTTGTCGATATAGAAAGTGCCTGTATTATCTTAGAACAGTATCTATCAAGAAAGAAAGGAACATAAAATGGTAGAACAACAATTAATTGAAACAGTAGATGAGAACGGAAATGTAATTAATTTTGAATTGTACGACATTGTAGAGGTAGATAATCAAGAATATGCACTGTTATTACCGGTAGAATCATCCGAAGAAGATGAAGTTGTATTGATGAAATTATATCAAGACGGAGAAGATTATGTATTTGAAAGCATAGAGGACGATGAAGAATTTGAAAGAGTAGCACAGTACATAGAAAGTATGCAAGAGGAAGAATAATTTGTTTGAAAAATTTACAGAAAAAGCAATAAATGTAGTAACAACCGCACAAAATATAGCTAAAGCACAGCATTCAAAATGTGTTATGCCCGAGCATTTGCTTTTAGCACTTGTACAAGAAGCAAAAGGCATATCACTAAAAATTTTCAAATCATATAATATAAATTTTGAAGAATTAGAACAAGAATTATGCAAACCGCAAGAAACTGCCGATATCCAAAATATTGCATTTAGTGATGCTCTAAAAGTTTTATTGCGGCAAACACTTGATTTAGCGTCAAAGTCAGGCAATTCAACTGTTCTTTATGAGCATTTATTTCTTGCTGTAATAAACGACAAATATTCAAATAACTGTAAAACACTGGAAAAATTAGGATTTGACATTCAAAAATCAAAAAATTTACTGGAAAAACTAGTTCAAAGGAAAACAAAAAAATTGTACCATCCGGAAATAGATGATACAAAAGAGCCTGAAATTAACCTGACTCAAGAAACAGATTCAATTTTTGACAGTGAAGAATCTGCACGAGTATTTGAAAGAGCAGTATCCAAACTTTCAGCATCTAACTATGAAATTTTAGGAACAGAACAAATAATCTCATCTATTTTAGAAGACAAATCATCAGACCTTTCCAAAATATTTGCACAATACGGTGTTACTGCTGAAAATTTTGAGGAGAAACTTTCAAATATAAATTCAAGACAATCCGAATATGAAGGCAGACAGATAATTTTTACACCAAATGCATTCAGAGTAATGAGCAGTGCACTACAAACAGCAAAAGAATTAGGCTCCTCAATAGTTTTACCCGAACATATTGTTTTAGGATTACTAAAGACCAAAAAAGGTGTGGCATATGATATTTTAAAAGAATTACACATTACCGATGATGATTTGGCACATAGCATAATAAAACCAATAGAAAAACAAATGCCTGAAACGCTTACTATATTACGATTAGCAAAGCAAGAAGCAAGAAGATTAGGAAGAACAACCGTCGGGACTGAAATGTTTTTGCTTGGAATAATAGGCGAAGCAACAGGTATAGGAGCAACAGTTTTAACTGAGCTTGAGATTAATATAAAAGACGCCAGATGCGTAGTAGAAAAACTTATAGGTTTTGGAAATGAGTATTTTGACAAAGAAATAGTTTTTACAAAACGAGCCAAAAGAGTTCTAGAAAAAGCATGGGAATTTGCGAAAAAAGAACACAAACAAAAAATAGAATCACAGCATATGCTTTTAGCAATAACAACTGAACCGACATCACTTGCTATGAAAGCATTAGAGATACTTGGTGTCGATGCTGTTGAAATTAGAGAAGGAATTAAAAAACATAAATGATATCTAAAACTGTTGAATTATTTTTAGAAAAATATAACCTTTTAAAACCTAAAAATAATATAATAGTGGCATTTTCAGGCGGTTATGATTCAATTTGTCTTTTGAATATTATGAAAGGGATTGCACAAAAATATGAGTTAAATCTTTTTGCAATACATCTAAATCATAATTGGCGGGGAGAAGAAAGCGACAAAGACGAATTAAATTGTAAAGAATTTTGCAAAGATATAAATTTTTACAGTGAAAAATTAGCTAAAAATATTTCCAAAACTGAGACTGCTGCAAGAGAAGCAAGATATGATTTTTTCAGAAAATGTGCAAAAAAATTTAATTCAAATATAATATTAACCGCACATAATGCTAATGATAATGCCGAAACCGTTCTTTACAGATTAATAAAAGGTACGGGTATATACGGAGCTGAAGGAATTAAAGAGCACCGTGACATTTACTACAGGCCTCTTTTAAGTATTTACAGAAATGAAATAGAACAATATTGTAAGGATAATAACTTATCACCGAATGTTGACAGCTCAAACTTTAATACAAAATATATTAGAAATAAAATAAGATATGATATTTTTCCAAAATTACAAGAAATAAACCCTGATGTTGTAAAAAATATAAATAAATTTTCACAAACAGCCAAAGCAGCAGGACAAATATTAGAAAACAATTTAACTAAACTGGAAAATTTAACAACAAATGAATTTTGTTCGATGGATAATTTTTATCAAAGTGCAATTGTACACAAATTTTTAAGAGAAAATAATATTGATTACGACCAAAAAAAGATTATGGAAATAGTTGATTTTATTAACAAAAATCAAAATTCGAAATCAGGCAAAACCCATTCACTAACCACAGATCTATGGATATTTACAAATAATAAAAAAATAGAGATAGTAAAACAAAAACCTGAAACAGAATTTGGAGAAATAAATATTACAAAAGAAGGTGAATATTCATTTCCGAATTTTAAATTTATAATAAAAAAAATCAATACAAAATCTGAAGAATTTCCATCAGATAAAAGTTTCACAGCATACATTTCAACAGACGAAATAAATTTTACATTAAGAAAAAGACTGCCAAAAGACAGAATTCAACCCTTAGGAATGCAAGGATCACAATCTTTAAAAAAATATTTAAACGGTAAAAAAATACCAAAACACGAAAAAGAAAATTTAATATATTTATGTAAAAATAATGAAGTACTATGGGTTCCGGGAATTGGAATAAGTGATAAAATAAAAGTAAAAGACGTTCCGACACATATAATAAAATTAGAAAAGAGGGCTAAATAATGCAAATAAAAGACTTAAAAGTATTATTCACAGAAGAACAGCTTCAAAATAAAGTAAAAGAATTGGCAGAGCGAATAAATCAAGAATACAAATCAGAAGAATTAATAACCATTTGCGTATTAAAAGGAGCGGTAATGTTTGCGGTTGATTTGGTAAAGAATTTGACAATGCCGGTGAAAATGGAATTTATAAGGCTATCCAGTTATGGTTCAGGAACAGTATCAAGCGGTAAAGTTCATGCGGTTGATATTTCACTTCCTGATTTAAATGATAAAAATGTTTTGATAATTGAAGATATAGTTGATACGGGGCATACTGCCAAATTTTTATTAGATTTTATAAATAACAATTTTAAGACTAAATCAACAAAATTTTGTTCTTTATTAGATAAAAAAATTTCACGTGCGGCAGAAATTGAACCTGATTACTATGGATTTGAAATAGATGACAAATTTGTAGTAGGTTATGGATTAGATTTTGACGGTTATTTTAGGAATTTAAAATACATTGCTTATTCGGATAAGGTATAGAATTGAGAAAAAAAACAATTGAAAATATTAATAAGTTATTTCAGATAAATGCACAGGAAAATTCTGAAGAAATATTTACGACTTTGAAATCAATAATAGATTTTAAAAGCGGTTATATTTTTTATTCTAATCCAAAGCGATTAGAATATTCATACAATTCCGGATTAAAATACAAATATTATTTGGAAGAAAAACTAAAAATACAAAATATGTCTTACGGGAAACTAAGAATAACCCGTAACAGAAAATTTACCACCGGTGAAGAAAAAATATTCAAACTTTGTACCGCAATAATATCGGAAATAATAAAAGATTTAGAGATTACAAAAATCACTAAAATGCAGGTAAAAACATTACAAAAAGGCATAACTGAATCAAGCAGGGCGTATAAATCAGAGAAACAAAAAAACGAATTTTTTGCGAATTTTTCACACGAACTAAGGACACCCTTAAATGCAATAATCAACTCTTCGGAACTTTTATCAGAAAAAATTTTAGGTGATTTAAATACCAAACAGACCGAATACGTCAAAGATATAAAAATATCCGGATTACTTTTACTTGGAATGATAAATGACATATTGGACATGGCAAAATTTGAATCAAATGCTTTAAAGTTAAACATATCACAATTTTCGGCAAAACGAATGCTGGATGAGGTTTGTAACATAATAAATCCGATTGCTGAAAAAAAAGAAATTTCTATTGAAAAAAACATTGAAACAGAAATAAATATAACAGCGGACTATCAAAAAGTACAGCAAATTTTATTTAACATAATAACAAATGCGATTAAATATACGCCTGAATGCGGCAAAATAGTAATAAATATAAATAAAAACGAAAAATCCATACTAATAAGCATAAAAGATAATGGAATAGGTATTGATAAAAGATATCATAAAAAAATCTTTGAAAAATTCACTCAATTAAACGGCAAAAAGGACTCAAACGGTTTGGGATTAGCGATAACAAAAGAATTTGTAAAAATGCATAAAGGAAAAATCCGTGTAAATAGTGAATTAGGCAAAGGAGCAGAATTCATCATAGAGTTACCGCTTGTTTTTTAACCAAATATATGATATAATAAATTTATATGGAGGATAGTTATGGCATCAGTTAAGGACGCATTGGAAGAGTCACTTTCAGAAAGATTTGCATTTATTAAATATTTTATATATGCAATACCGGTATTTATTTCATATATCTTATTTCTCAAGGGGAATATGGTAATGTTTTATATGATAGCCCCGTTAACATTTTTAATGCTGGCAACAATATTAATAATAGCAATACGAAATGTAGGCACAGGAAACAACTATGTACTTCCGACATTTAATATAATAGAATTTATAATAAGTGCAATAAAAGCGATTTTAGCATTAGGGCCGATTTTTGCTATATCAATAATTGCAGGAATAATGTTGTGCAATATAAACATACCTGTTGCAATACCTAACATTCAACTTATATATACAATAATAGTATGGGTAATTTTAGGTTCAATAATGCTTACGTCTTTAATAGTATATTCTAAAGAAGAGAGAATACTGGATGCATACAATTTTATATTAATCTCAAACAGCTGCATGGACATCTTAATTGCAATAATATTTTTTATACCGCAGCTAGTAATAGTAAATGGATTATTGTTAGGAACAATAGCATATTTATTTTGGGTATTTTTCACGCTTGAGAATCCGGTATTTATATACATATGCAGCATGGCACTAGTAATGAATATTGTAATAACGGGACATTATTTAGCACAAATGGATTATGAGAACATAGCCCGTGCAAAAAATTAAAGCATTTCACGCAGCTTTTTCAATTTATCACGTATTTCGGCAGCACGTTCAAAGTCGAGTATTTTAGCTGCTTTATGCATATCTTTTTCCAATTTAGAAATAAGTTTAGGCAAATCTTTGGTTTCAATGCCTAAATCGACCATTTCTTCTGCAACAATATCTTCAAAATCACGATAACTAGCGACAAGAGAAAGTAAATTATTTTCCACAGGTTTTTTAATAGTTTGAGGTATAATCCCGTATTTTTTATTGTAATCGATTTGCAGTTTGCGGCGTCGTTCGGTTTCATCGATAGCAGCACGCATAGAATCAGTAATTTTATCCGCATACATAATAACTTCGCCGCAAGCATTACGAGCCGCACGGCCAATTGTTTGAATAAGACTTGTTTCCGATCTTAAAAATCCTTCCTTATCGGCATCCATAATTGCGACAAGAGAAACTTCCGGGATATCAAGCCCTTCTCTCAATAAATTTACCCCGACAAGCACATCAAATTCGCCCAAACGAAGATCTCTTAAAATTTCGACACGTTCAAGTGACTGAATTTCGCTATGCAAATATCTTACTCTTATACCTTCTTGTATAAAGAAATCCGTCAAATCTTCCGCCATTTTTTTAGTTAAAGTAGTTATAAGAACACGTTCATTTTTATCGGTACGTTTTTGAATTTCAGATTTTAAATCGTTAATTTGAGTATCAATAGGACGTACTGAAATCTTCGGATCAACAAGTCCTGTAGGTCTAATAATTTGTTCAACAATTTGATCGGAAGTATTACGTTCAAATTCAGCCGGTGTTGCCGAAATATATATTTTTTGGCCGACCTTAGCAAAAAACTCCTCAGATGTAAGAGGCCTATTATCTTTAGCACAAGGCAGCCTAAACCCATATTCAATCAACGTGTCTTTTCTAGCAGCATCACCATGGCTCATACCCTTTAACTGAGGTAAGGTAACGTGAGATTCGTCAATAACAGTTAAAAAATCACCTTTAAAGTAATCAAGAAGTGTAGCAGGCGGAGAGCCGGGAGGTCTGCGTTCAATAATTCTGGAATAATTTTCAATTCCCGAACAATACCCCATTTCCTTAATCATTTCCATATCATATTTTACACGCTGCTCAAGTCTTTGTGCTTCAACAAGTTTATTTTCACTGTTAAGTTCAAAAAGCCTTTGTTTAAGTTCCGCATTAATTAAATCCATTGTTTCGTCAACATTTTCATCATAAGAAAGATAATGAACAGCCGGATAAATAACCACACTTTCAGGCATTTCAATTATTTCACCGGTAACATTGTCAATTCTGATAATTTTCTCGATTTCATCACCAAAAAAATAAATTCTTATAACAATTTTTTCATAAGCAGGCATAACCTCAACGATATCGCCCCTAACACGAAATGTAGACCGTTCTAAAACCAAATCATTACGTTTATATTGGACACTTACCAAATGACGTAATAACTCATCCCTATCAATAATATCACCAACTTTTAATTCAACAGATCCCTTAAAATAGTTTTCAGGCAAACCTAAGCCATAAATACAACTGACAGACGCAACTATAATAACATCATTTCTTTCATTCAAACACCTTGTAGCATTATGTCGTAACCTATCAATTTCTTCATTAATTGAAGCTGTTTTTTCTATATATGTATCCGTACGAGGAATATAAGCCTCAGGCTGATAATAGTCATAATAACTGATAAAATATTCAACCGCATTATCTGGGAATAATTCTTTAAATTCATTATATAATTGAGCTGCTAAAGTTTTATTATGAGCAATAATCAGAGTAGGTTTTTGAACCCTTTCAATAACATTAGCAATAGTAAAAGTTTTGCCTGAGCCGGTAATACCTAAAAGAGTTTGGGCATCATCACCATTATTAATCCCTTCGACAAGAGCATTAATAGCTTTTGGCTGATCTCCCGAAGGTCTGTAATTTGAATCAATTTTAAACTCTCTGTATTTCATAACAAGAGTTTAATACAAATAGTAATAATTTTCTACACAGATGCCAAAATTTTAGTAACAAAGGCGTCTTTTTCATCTTCGGTCAATACTAAAGCAGCGTTTTCAGGTAGTGCTAAACGAGCATTCAAATAATCTTTGATAAGTTTTCTCTGTTCCTTGCCGGTAAACTCAAACCATACAGGAGTATAAGCAATTTTATTTAACACCATGCACTCAATGTCTTCAAGCATATCTAAATCAGCTTGAACATGAGATGGATATGCTGATTTTTTTTCAACTTTTTTATCTATTTTCTTTTCAATTTTTTCAGCTTTTTCAGTTTTTCTTGACTTTTTTTTATCGTCTTTAAATCTGTCGCTTATACCCATTATGCACCTCCTAGAATATTTTCAAAATTTTTCATTAAATTATCACGATAAATACTATCGGTAAGATGGATAGCCAAATCACGATAGCATTTAGCGACATTAGAATCAGGGTTAAGTTCAGAAACCGGAATACCCTTATTAATAGCAGACATCATAGTAAAATAATTATTAGGGATTTTCCAGTAAATTTTACGTCCGATGACATTTTCGACATCTTCTTCGGAAACTTCATCATTTTCCATATAGCGATTTAATAATATTTGTGTTTTATTATCATCAAATCCCAATTTATCAAAGAGTTCAAGACATCTTTGAGAATTTCTTAATGCCGGCAGATTAGCTACAGTAACCAAAAAAATCAAATCCGATTCAGTCAAAGCCGAAACATTTTTGGCCTCAAAGCTAGCTTCCGCATCAACAACAATATAAGAAAAAGTTTCTTTTAAAATATTAAACAATTTAACGATTTGAGCAGGTTTTATATCATTAGCCTGTTTAAAATAAGGTGGATCAGCCAAAACATACAGGCTTGTCTGCTTATAACGTTCTAAAGTACTGAGCAAAAATTCATCATTAATTTTGTCTAAATTTTGCAGCATATAAGAAATATCAAAAGAAGGTTTTAAATCCATAAAAGTAGTAATATCGCCCAACTGAAAATTCAAATCAATAAGAGCAACTTTTTCTTTTGAGATTTTAGCCATTTCAAGAGCGAGATTAGTTGCAATGGAAGTTTTACCGATACCGCCTTTATTAGAAAAAACCGAGATAACTTTACATTTTGAACCGCTTTTAGCAACACAATATAGAGATTTATTAATTCGATTAACCACGTCAATAAATTCAGACTTAATCAAAGGCAGCGGCAAAAACTCTTTAGCACCTGAACGCATAACTCTTACAATAAGTTCAACAGACGGATTATCAGACAATACTAATATTTTAGCATTGTGAATATTATTAGAAACTTTCAGAATAAAATCTAATTTTTCATCACATTCATTAGAAACGTCCACGACAAGAATGGATTTATCAGCAGAACAAAGAGTATCGTAAATTTCTGAATAATCTGAAAAATCCTTAAAAACCTGAACAGAATCTAACTCGTTAAAATACATATCAAGTAAAGTGCGAGTTTGAGAATTATCTGAAAGAATAATAACAGGAATTTTCATAGTATAATTTTATCACATTTTTCAAAATGTATCAACAGGGAAACTGAGCCAAAATAATATAATTTTGGCTCAGGTAACATCCGGGGGGATGTTAAAAGTGTTTTTCCAAAGCCTCAATACGTTTTTCCAGTTCAGCATTTTTAGCTTTAAGAGCGTTATTTTCATCAATTAACATTTTAATTTGAGCATCATATGACGAAATTTTTTCCAATATAGATTTAATATCAGCTGTTAATTTTTGGACAATATCGTCAAGCTGCTTAACAGAATTTACAACCGCATAGAACATATCTTCCATACGTATTCTTAAATATCCGTCCTCGCCTTTT